>JBDSIC010000402.1:0-4915 GCA_039918195.1 Mucilaginibacter sp. | reverse complement strand
CAAAGGCATGGGCGCCCTGGGCTGTTTTGGCCCATTTGTTCCCCAGAAATATGGTGGCGCGGGTCTCGACTACATTTCTTACGGCATAATGATGCAGGAACTGGAAAGGGGCGACTCTGGTGTTCGTTCTACTGCTTCGGTACAGGGTTCGCTGGTCATGTTCCCCATCTACAAATTTGGCAGTGAGGAACAAAAGATGAAGTACCTGCCAAAACTGGCAAGCGGTGAGTGGATGGGCTGTTTCGGACTTACCGAGCCAAACCACGGCTCCAACCCTGCAGGTATGCTGAGCAACTTTAAAGACGCTGGCGACCACGTAATATTGAATGGCAGCAAAATGTGGATATCCAATGCCCCGTTTGCCGATGTGGCAGTAGTATGGGCCAAGGACGAGAACGGTGATATACGCGGCCTGATAGTGGAGCGCGGTATGGAGGGCTTTACAACACCCGAAACACATGGCAAATGGTCGTTGCGTGCATCGGCCACCGGCGAACTGGTTTTTGATAATGTTAAAGTGCCCAAAGAAAACCTGCTGCCCAACGTATCAGGCTTGAAAGGGCCGCTTGGCTGTCTTAATCAAGCGCGCTATGGTATTGCCTGGGGCGCTTTGGGCGCGGCGATGGATTGTTACGACACTGCCTTAAGATATGCCAAAGAGCGCAAACAGTTTGGCAAACCTATAGCGGCTTTCCAGCTTCAGCAAAAAAAACTGGCCGAAATGATAACCGAAATAACCAAAGGCCAACTGTTGGTTTGGCGCCTGGCTACACTAAAGAACGAAAACAGGGCTTCGGCTGCGCAAATATCAATGGCCAAACGTAACAGTGTTGAAACCGCCATAAACATAGCCCGCGAGGCAAGGCAAATATTAGGCGGCATGGGCATAACCGGCGACTACCCTATTATGCGCCACATGATGAACCTTGAATCGGTAATAACTTACGAAGGAACGCACGATATACACCTGCTTATAACCGGGATGGATATCACAGGGGAAGAAGCTTTTAAATAATACAGCATTTTATTAATTTTAAGTACGGATTTTACAACAGAACGCTATATTTGCCTTGTTTCCTGTTAGTTAACTTGACCCTTGGCTAATTACTCCTCTAATTATTTAAAACGCTTGTTATTGAGCCGTTGTGTATGGCTCTGCTGTATCCTGCTGTCTATTTTTTCAGCATGCCGGCAAGAACAGCATACCGATAATGGCGGATTCTCTGATAAGTTTGAACCTGTTTTTGCCGGCACAACCAAATTATTTGATCAAAACAAACCCGACGAGGCCATTCACTACCTCGACTCTGCTTTTAATACCATAGCCCAACCCAATATTGACGATCACTTCAGGTTTTACGGGTTTCATTTTGTTTACAGTAATAAGGTAAAAGGCGATCACGATAAAGGTGTGATATATGCTGACAGCATGCTGATGTATGCCAAAAGAAGCGTTAATGAAAAACAATACGCCGCAAATTTTGCCGAGGGAAATTTCGCCAAAGGCGATGCTTTTTTTGACCTGCAAAGGTACAGCGAATCATACCAAAGCTATTACCAGGGTTACCTTGTTGGTAAAAACTACCTCAATAATTATGTTTTATCTGATTTTACCTACCGTATGGGGATGATCATGTATAAACAGGACCATTTTCAGCTTGCTGCCAAATATTTTAAGGAAAGCTATGCGCAAAGCCCATCCGGAAAATCAAATTTTGTTTCGTTTTACCGCAGGCAGGAAGTATTGGATAATATTGGCCTCAGCTATAAAAATGATAAAAGCTACGATAGTGCGATGGTATACTTTGATAAAGCGCTGAGCTATATTGACAGTAATGCCGCCACCTATAAAGACAGGGCCAATATGCTGCAAGCTGCGCGTGGCGTGGTTTATGGTAATAAGGCCGAAATACTGATAAAGCAGGCAAAATTTACCGAGGCGGAAAACATGCTGAAAAAAAGCATCGCTATTAACCTGCAAAAAGGGAACGACTTTAGCGATGCGCAAGTAACCGAGATAAAATTAGGGCACATCTATCTTCAGCACAATAAGCTGGACTCGTTAAAAAGCTTACTCGTTTTGATGCGTTCACAACTCGACTCGGTTAAAAATGAGAATGCCGAATCAGAATGGGCGGGTTTATGGGCAAACTATTACCTCAAGAAAAAAGAATTTGAGCCTGCCGTGCATTATTTGCAGGCCTATAATGCCAGCAAAGACGCTATCAACGAAAAACTGCGCGCATTAAAGGCAACTGATGTAACCCAGCAAGTTGCCAATTACGAAAATCAACATAAAATAGACACACTACGTAATAATAACCACTTGCAAAGGATATACCTCGTGGTAGCCTTAGTATGCGCAGTATTGCTTACGCTCATCATCTTTTTAATACAGCGCAACTGGAAACGCTCGCGTAACGAGGTTTTGGTGGTAAACCAGCTAAACAAGCAGATAAAGGAGCAGAACCATATTCTTGAAAATGCACTGGCCGAGCTTAACCTGAGCAGCCGCGAAAAGGACAGGATATTACGCACTGTAGCACATGACCTGCGCAATCCGCTGGGCGGTATTGCTTCGTTAACCACGGTGATGGTAGATGATGATGATTATAAGCCGGATCAATTAACCATGATCAACCTGGTAAAGGAAACATCTTATAATTCGCTGGAACTGATAAACGAGATACTGGAGGCCACTAATAACGGCACGGCTAAGCTTGTAAAAGAGCCGGTAGAAATAAATTCGCTGTTAAGCAACAGCGTGGAACTGCTGCGTTTTAAGGCTGCCGAAAAAAACCAGACCATTACGCTGGAACTTCTTTCCCAGCCGAAGGAAATATGTATCAGCCGCGAAAAAATTTGGCGGGTTATCAGCAACCTGATCAGTAACGCTATCAAATTCAGTCCGCTTGGGGCAGTTATTCATGTTAAAATAACCGACGAGGGACACGAAATAAAAATTGCTGTTAACGACCACGGCATAGGGATCCCCGACAATATAAAATCGGAGGTATTTAACATGTTTACTGATGCCAAGCGCCCCGGAACAGCCGGCGAAAAATCATTCGGCTTGGGCCTGTCCATCTGCAAGCAGATCATCGAAAAGCACGATGGCAAAATATGGTTTGAAAGCAACCCTGAGAACGGCACGACGTTCTACATAAAATTGCAGGCGACTTAATTGGATATGAAAGAATAAAGATAAAAGCTAAAAAGGTCCAACTTGCGGGCATTTTAACTCACCCCGACTACGCTGCGCTGGTCGACCCTCTCTACTTCGTAAAGAGGATGGGGATATTTATATTTTTTGATTTTACATCAAAGAGATTCCTTTTACCCTCTTTGCGCAGCAGAGAGGGTGGTCGAGCGAAGCAAAGACCGGGTGAGTCGAAATAACGAACAACGTAATTAGCCGAATAATTACCCCTAATACTATCTCTCCCCCAAAAATTGAGCATACCATTTCCCTGACGATTTAACCGTCCGCTTTTGCGTGGTAAAATCAATATAAACCAGGCCAAAACGCGGGTGATAGCCTTCGGCCCATTCAAAGTTATCGGTTAGGGTCCATACAAAATAGCCGCTTACCTTACATCCCTCTTGCTGTGCCTTTAAAACCTGCTGTAAATTGGCTTGCAGGTAATCAACGCGTTGAGGGTCATCAACCTTATCATCAATAATTTTATCAGGGAACGCGGAGCCGTTTTCGGTTATCAATATTTTTTTTATCTGCGGATAGCGATTAAACTGCTTTAAAATATGGTAAATGGCAGGCGGGTAAACTTCCCATTTCATCTGGGTAATGGGTACGTTGCGCTTTTCGGCTTTAACAAGTCGCGCGCCTATATACGGTGTAAAAAACGAATTTTTAACTATCTCGCGGGTATAATTTTGCAGACCGATAAAATCAAAATCAAAATGCATGTTATCTTCATCACCGGGCTGCATATACTTCCGCAGTTTACTTAAAACCGGCAGATCTTTTTCAGGATAGCCCAGGCCAAGTATAGGCTCAATGAACAACCGGTTTATCAGCGCATCAGCACGTTTGGCAGCAGCAATATTACCGGGACTATCTGAATATGGCTCGATGTGCGAACAGGAAAAGGTGGTGCCAATATAAGCTTGCGGACAAGCGGCACGCAGTGTTTTAGCCCCCGCCACTATACTTAAAACAGCATGATGTACGGCGGGTAAAAAGTTCTTCAGCCCGCTCCTGCCCGGCGCGTGTATGCCAAAAAAATAACCCGCACCGGTAAATACCGATGGCTCGTTCATTACCATCCAGTTTTTCACTTTGCCGCCAAAACTTTTGGCGCATATCTCCACAAAATCACTAAACCAGTTCACTATTTCGCGGTTTGTCCAGCCACCTTTATCTTCCAGCGCCTGCGGCAGGTCCCAATGATACAAGGTTATCCAGGGCTCAATGCCCTGCGCTATACAATAATCAATTACTTTGTGGTAATGGTCTAACCCCGCCTGGTTAACCTTACCGGCGCCATCGGGCAAAATACGCGACCAGGCTACGGAAAACCTGAAATTAGGGATATTAAGCTGCTTAATAAGGTCTATATCCTTTTGATAGGTATTATAAAAATCGCAGGCGGTATGGGCCTTATCGCCGTTGAGCACCCTGCCTTCGCGGGCCGTAAAGTTATCCCAGATAGATTCGCCCTTGCCGTCGGCATTACAGGCACCCTCGGTTTGGAAAGCGGCCGTTGATACGCCCCAAACAAAATCATCCCCGAAAGAAAGCTTGTTAAAACCAAAATTTTGTGCGGGTTGTTCCATTAAATTGGGCTAAAAGCGAAGCCCAAAATGTACATTATTATTGTATAAATAAAGCGTTACTTAAAAAAACTTAGTGCATGAATGATGAGCGCATGCTTTTTAAAAACAACCATTCGCG
>JBDSIC010000401.1:0-4890 GCA_039918195.1 Mucilaginibacter sp. | reverse complement strand
ACTAACTTTGTGTTCTCTTATGCCAAAAACAAGATATTGTTTATGGACGAACCATCAGGCACCTTCCCCAACCTGGCCAAAACCGGCAACCCTATCGACCAGCCTTTTGGTTACCAGTTTGAAGGTTATTATACCGAGGCTGACATTGCCAACGTAACTGCCTATATAACTGCCAACGGCAGTAACAGGGGTAATACGGAAGTGGCGGTACCTTATGGCTCAAGAGATGGCAATGGCATTGTTAGTACCGTAAAGCCCGGCGATTTAAAATATGCCGAAGGCCAATACGTATATAACCCGGCTACCGGTGAAAACGAACTGGTGAAAGATGGCATTATTAACGTATACGACAGGGCCGCCATAGGCAACCCTAACATACCAAATACAACATTGGGCTTATCATTGGGCGCCGCATATAAAGGTTTTAGCATAAGCATATTGTTCCAGGGCTCATTCGGCTATAGCTTTGCTATAAAGGATGCAGGTATTGAACCATTTGTAGGCCAGTTTCAGCCTATACACCAGCAACGCTGGACACCGGCTACAGCCGAAACCGCACAGTATCCAAGGTTAACCACTAACCCGTCTGGTATCAATAGCTCGGGCAGTTATTTGTCTGATTACTGGCTTGTAAATGCCCGGTACGTACGTTTAAAAACAGTGGACCTGGGTTACCAGTTCCCGACTAAAGCGCTACCATTTAAGCTGAACAATGCGCGTATATATTTAAGCGCCTATAACCTGTTCACCTGGACAAACTATAGCAAGTACCAGCAAGACCCTGAAATAAAAACCAATACCGCGGGTGATGCCTATATTAACCAGCGTGTTATTAACTTAGGTTTACAGCTTGGTTTTTAATTTAAACTACCTATAATAGTAAGCCATCCTGTAAATACAGGGTGGCTTTTTTGCTTATGTGCATATGATATTTACAAACAGCTACATAAAATCACGCTATATTGCCCGCTAACAATTTATTTTTGCAAAGGATACACTATCTTTATTTTTGAATTTAGAAACTGTTATGCCTAAAACCATCATCACGCGTGAATAAACTGCTTAATGCTCTTTTACATACACCATTAAAAAACGGGCTAAATAAGCTACCGGTTAAAATGATGCTGAAGGCTGATACCATAAAGCGGGCGATCATTTTACTGGTAGCTTTCTTCGCGCCCAATCATTTTGTAAAGGCGCAGCAAAAACCCCAGTACACGCAGTATATGCTGAATAGCTACCTTTTAAACCCGGCATTTGCGGGTATTGAAAATTACATAGATATTAAGGCAGGCTACCGCAACCAGTGGGCAGGTTTAGACGGATCACCCAAAACAACCTACCTGACCGCCACTATGCCCATTGGCAAAGGTTTTTTAAACGGCGGCCCCGGCAGCGGCAACCCATCCGGCAGGTCATACACCCAAACTTATATGGCTGCCGAACCTCATCATGGCGTGGGATTATTCTTGCTATCTGACGAAGCAGGCCTGCTAAAGTCGACAAGCGTGAGCGGAAGCTATGCCTATCACCTGGGCCTTTCGCCATCTGTTAACATGTCTGCAGGGGTAACCGCCGGGGTAAACAGGTATACACTTAATTCTTCGGCTGTTACAACTACCGATCCCGGCGACCCATTAGTTAACGCCGGCAGTATTGGTGCATGGAACCCGGATATAAGCATTGGCGCGGTGGCTTACAGTTCTGATTATTACATCGGGGTTTCGGTGCAGCAATTGTTTCCGCAGCGTGTTTTTGCCGAGGATGTTTTAAAGGGCAGCAAAACCGTACCGCATTTTTTTGTTACCAGCGGCGTGAGGCTGTTTTTAACAGATGAGATAACATTGGTACCATCTGCCGTAGTAAAGGTGATAAGGCCCATGCCGCTTGCCTTTGATGTAAACCTGAAGCTTAACTTCCATGACGTATTCTGGATAGGCAGCAGTTACCGTAAGGACGACTCCTTCGGGGCATTTGCAGGGTTTAACCTCAGTTCGCTCATCAGCGTGGGTTACTACTATGATATGACAACCTCGTATTTAAAAACCGTAAGCCAGGGCACCCACGAAATAGTTTTAGGCATTATGCTAAACAACAAGTACCAGGTTAAATGCCCGCAGCGCAGTTTTTAGCCTTATTGTTTTTTACCTTTAAGGCTCTCGAGCATCTGCTGCTGCTGCGCGGTTTGTGTTTTCAACGGCCCCAAATAATTTTTCATTTCCAGTTCGGCAGTATATATACCCCCGCTTAATATCTTCTCTTTACCGTCACGTATCACTGTTATCGACATTTGGGGGTTTGTAGTATTCATCGCGAAATACTTCTCATGAAGCCGGTCAATATTTTCTTCAGTAACAAGCTCATTATCAAAACTTTTTAACACATCGTTATCTTTAACACCCAACGCGTTCTTTTCTACCTGTACAAATGAAAATGTCTTGTTCGTATCATCATACTTGATACCCATCCTGCCGGGGTAATAAACCGGTATCTTCTTTTTGGGCGAGTACTCGTAACCGGCCTTTTCAAAAAATTCCTGGTAAGGCAATGGCTTTGCACCGATTATATAATTCTCAATAAACAGTTTTACATCCGGGTGCGAGGCAGTGATAAATTCGCCTAACAGTTTATCGTCCTCAAAAGGTTTATCAGGGCCGTATTTTTGCGTAAGCGTGGTTATCACCTGCTTCAGATCCTTTGCGCCGCCCGTTTTTTCACGAATCAGCACATCCAGCATAAAACCTATTAAAGCACCCCTGTTATATACGCTGGCATATTTTTTATTAAAATCAGGCTCCATAACGCGCTTGCTCATTTCAGTCATCGAAAAATCACCATACTCTTCTGCCTCATTCATTTTACTGCGCATTTCCTTAAAAAAATCCTTCTCGGTTTTTAAACCTGTTTGCAACTGTATCAGGTGCGAAAAATACTCGGTAACCCCTTCATACATCCATAAATGCTGCGACATCTGTGGGTCCGAAAAATTGAAATTCTCTATCTCGAAACTATGCAGGTTAAGCGGGGTTAAAATATGCAAAAACTCGTGCGACGATACATCGGTAACCATTGACACCAGCTTTTTCTCCAACACTACTTCGGGCAAATAATACAATGACGAATAGTTATGCTCCAAAGCGCCGTAGCCACCTTCGCCTTTATCCCTGTCGGCCAGCGCCTTTGCTGGATCATCAAAATAATAAAGGAACTGGTACGACTTTACCGGTAACCCGTTAAAAAACTTATCTAATGAGCCGGCCAGCGGTTTAAGGTATTCAGCAACCTTCGCGCTTTTCACTTTGCCTGTTGCCGAGTATACAAACACGTTTATTTTAGTGGCACCCGCGTAAAAAGAAATAGTATCGGGCCGGGCATATATTACCGGGTTATCAACCAGGTAAACATAATTTGGGGCTTTTAAAATATCCTTTTCGGGTAGTGGATGCTCCACAGTTAAGTTGGTAGCCCCGTAAAATGAGGCCGGTTTGGTAACTGTTATTTCGTAGGGCAGCTTGCTGTTACCTTCAAAATAACCAAAAAATGCATGGTTGTTCATCACCACATTAACGCCTGCCTCTATATTACTGCCACCCGGCTGAAATATAAAATCATTGTGTTTCTGGTCAAAAGTATCGTTAACCTTATAGGTTATTTGGGCTAGTTTTTGCGCGTTTTTTATAACATACTGGTTAGGCCCCTGCTTGGTGAACTTAAGCTTCTTGCCGTCCTTATCCAAGGCTTTAAAGTCAATAATAAAACGCCCGTAATCCTTCCGCTCATATGAGCCCGGTATTGCTTTTGGAAAGGAAAATATAACTGTCTCCTGCGTTATGGCAGGGGTTTTTAAGGTAACTTCTACCTGGTCATTGTTTATAGTCAGTAAGTCAACCGTATACTCATATTTATTTTGAGAGTAGCCTGTAAAGCCTAACAAAAGCAGTAGGGAAAAGGGGAATATTTTTAGCATAAGGTTTATTTTATAACCGCTAAAAATACAGCTTATTATTTATTTATAAAAACTACTTAGTTTTTTAAAGATTTCTTATAAATAGTAGATTTAATGTCCTTTTGAAAAAGCGTGACCGGCGATTTATAGAACGCTTTAAAATCCTCTTCGCTGGCATGGCCGGGGTATGGGGCAAAAAAGTGGGTGTCTTTCCAGTTGCGCCAGGTAAGGGCGTATGATAGCTTATACTTTTTTATAATAGGCAGCAGTGTTTCACTAAACCAATTGCTTACCGGCATGTTTTCGTAACCAAACTCCGTTAGCGCAGGCAGCTTATTGTGCTTTTTAGCTATATCCAGCAACAGTCCGCAGCGCTTGTCTAACTGAGTTTTAAAGTAAGTACTATCATTATTGGCATATATATCAAAGCCTATTACGTCAACATACTGGTCGCCGGGGTACCTGTCCAGATAGTCTTGTTCGGTTGCAAAATCTGCTGCCGAATAGGCGTATAATATATTATGCAGATTTTTCTCATTCCGCAGGTAATCAACGGTGTACTTCCATATCGCAACAAATTCAGGGGCGCTGCATGAGTTTTTGCCCCACCAAAACCAGTTACCGGTATGCTCATGAAACGGCCTGAAAATAATGGGAATAGCCTCCCCTTTGCGGCCTTTAAACTGCCGGGCCAAAGCGGCAAATTTATCCAGGTAGGCGGTATATTTTTGTTTGGATATCGAATCGGTAAGTATGCGGTTCACGCTCCTTTCGCCTTTGCTCCAGGCGGTGCTATCGGTAACCGGGTCGTTAAAATGCCAGCTGATGGTACTGATGCCGCCGCGTTTATATATATCCTTAACATACAAAACAATTTTTTCAAATGGCACCCCGTCAAAGTTGTTTACACTATCAAGTTCCAGGTGCCCCAAATCCCAGCCCTA
>JBDSIC010000400.1:0-12390 GCA_039918195.1 Mucilaginibacter sp. | reverse complement strand
AAAAAGTAGCCGCCAGCGTAAGCAAAACATTAGGCATGGATAGTTTTATTGCAGAAGTGTTGCCACATCAGAAGTTAGAGAAGATCAAAGAACTGCAAGGCAAAGGCGAATTTGTAGCGATGACCGGTGACGGTGTTAATGATGCACCAGCTTTAGCGCAAGCTGATATTGGGATCGCAGTAGGGTCGGGAAGCGATATTGCGGCAGAAACAGCAGGAATCGTTTTAGTGAACAGTAATCCAAAGGATATTGTAAGTCTGATCCTATTTGGCAAAGCGACTTATCGAAAAATGATACAGAACCTGATCTGGGCAACAGGGTATAATGTCATTGCCCTGCCGCTCGCGGCAGGTGTTTTATATAAACAGGGCATATTATTAAGTCCGGCAATGGGTGCTATCTTAATGACCGTAAGTACAGTAGTAGTAGCTATTAATGCGAGTATGCTAAAAGTAAATCAATGAATTTAAAACGTGGCTCAATTAATTAGTGAATTATATTAGTAAACTAATCGAAGAAAACATGAAAAGAATTATGATCGCTTTAACTGCAGTTACATTAAGTTGTAGTGCAATGGCACAAACCAAGATGGCTGACACTTCTATGCACAAGGCGTCACACACGTTGATGAAAAAAATGAATCACTCGGTAACGATGATGAATGGCAAAATGATGACTATGATGCATGGTAAAAGTATGCCCATGACCAAAACAATGACAATGACTAATGGAACTATGGTGATGGCAGACGGTACCGTAAAAATTAAGGATGGTAAAACTATGGTGCTAAAAGAAGGCCAGTGCATAATGATGAATGGAAAAATGATGAAAATGCCCATGAAAAAGGGCATGATGCATGATAAGATGAAAATGTAAGCCTAATTAAACGAAAAGACCTTTCTTTGTATGTTACTACAGCAGTGTAAATAACAGAATAAAAAAATTCTGCAAGATGTTATATGATTTACTGCTTTATATGCACCTAAAAAAAGTGTAAGTAGACACGTATACAGGTTCTACAGAAACAACGTTCGTCGTGTAAGTACTATAGTTATTATGCCTGACGAACAACGTTCTTTCTACTGATATGAACACCACTTCATGAAACATTTAATACTTGAGAATGTATACTTATAAGCTCATAATTAGCCTATTTTCGTCATTCAAATTTGTTTGATTTTGCTTCCATCTTAAACAAATTGTAATTATATTTGTGTCAATCACTGTTAAAGAATATGTGAGTAAAACAGTGAGTAGTTCTAAAAAGTCTCCATCAACTTATTGATATATAGTTATTTGCGGAAAGGATTAATCGTCCTGCCATCCCGACCAAAGGAAAAGCTGCCTTAAAAGGCGGCTTTTTTTGCTTACAATATTTAGGTATAATTTTTAACTTGCTATGCTTATGGTCTGGAGACTATGGGCATAATCGTTTGAAGTTATAAACTTCGGACAGCGGGGCTCTGTTTATTAACTGAAACTGGCTTATCCAAAAATTGTAGACTTTGGAGGTAGTAGGCTCAAATCCTGCCATCCCGACTTAGTAGAAATTCATTAAAGCCTATGTGGAAAGGTTTTGAACCAATTTAGACATGCTTTTTTTGTTTACAGTTTCCCTTTACTGGCTCGGTTATTGTAAAAACCTGTCTAAATAATTAATTAATACATTTTTATATGAAAAAAATTTTCCTTTTAACACTATTAAGTGTTTTCACTTTAGTATTTACCGCGAATGCACAAATTCAAAAAGGCAACGTGTTTGTAGGCAGCAACTTTGCTAATCTTAGCCTTGGCTTAGACGATTCGAAAGTATTTTCAGTTGATATTACGCCTAAAGCAGCGTGGTTTGTACAAGATAACATCGCATTGGGTGGTTATCTTAATTTAGGTATTCAAACAGCTAAAGGCTCTAACACATTTACTAATTATGGTGTAGGTGCTTTAGGACGCTATTATGCAGGATCAGATGTAGAAGTATTGCGTCACGGACGTTTCTTTGCCGAAGGTACTGCAGGTATCGGCGGAATTAATGTAAGTAATGGCGGCGGCAACACTAACGGATTTGATTTCGGTGTAGGCCCGGGCTTTGCTTATTTTATTACTCCTAACATCGGTTTAGAAACCTTGTTAAAGTATAATGGCACCACAGGTTTTGGAAGCGCAGGCTATCAAAGTGCTTTAAACCTATCTTTCGGCTTACAGATCTACCTGCCGGGCAAAAGCACTGCTAACAAGATAATGAGTGACGCGAAGTAATTTAATTCTTGAGTTTTTTCATCAAGCCTGTCGCGAGAGCGACGGGCTTTTTATTTTAGATGGATTTTATACCGGAATGAAATATATCTATCTTTCATCTACCTCATCAATAATTATCTAAATTTTTAAAATCACGATTCAACATCTTTACAGATTCGCCTTATCTGTTCATCCAGCTCACTGGCAGATGACAGCAAATAATCCATTAGCTGCTCCTTCTCGGCAGCGCCTGCTGCGGGGTCTTTTATCAGGTCGATAAGTCCCATAATTTTGGCAAGCGGCGACCGGATAACATGCGACTGTACCCAGGCAATTTCCATCAGCTGCCGGTTGCGTAACTCTATCGCCTCTATATGGCTTACCTTTTCGGTGATATCGAGGCAGGCGCCTATCATCTCGGCCGGTTGCCCGTTTTGGTCCAGCTTTAGCTTTGCCCACGATCGCAGGTACCGCACCTTACCGTCGGGGCGGATGATCCTTTCCTCAAATTCTGCATCTTTTTTTGATATAAGGATATTTTCGATAAGCCGGTACACCCGCTCGCGGTCCTCGGGGTGTAACCGCTCCTGGTAGCCGGCAAAGGTGGCCTTAAAATTTTTAGGATCCAGCCCATAGATGGTATACAACGCCGGCGACCAGCTGACAATATCCAGCTGAATATCCCAGCGCCAGTTACCAAAGTGTGCCAGTTCCTGGCTTTGCAGCATCAGTAAGTTAGCTTCGTTAATGGTATCCCTTTTTTGGCGGTTCTCAAGGATGATGCGTAATAGCGCGGTGGCCCTTGCCATTACCTTTAATTCCTCGTCGCTGGGTAATTTAGGTTCTTTATAGTACATAGAAACTGTGGCCATTACTTCGCCATCGGTATCAATAACCGGGTTTGACCAACAGGCAAACAATTGATATTTAAGTGCTATGGCTTTATATTTTTCCCATTTAATATCCGTTGCAATATCGCTGACAATAATTTGCTGCTTTAAAGCTGCTGCCGTACCGCACGAGCCTTCATTTTCACCAACGGGCGTACCTATAATACTGTTAACATAAGCACCGGGCAGCGAGGGCGACACGCCATTAATCAAATAGCCGTTTTTTACCTGGTGGATACATGACAGCATCTGAGGAAAAAGTGCCTCTAAACCCTTTAGATAGGTATTCAGCACCTCCGGCAGAGGAGTGCTAAGTTCTGAATTTAACCTTAATACATGGCTTTCGAGGCGTTCCATTTCCAGCAATCTTTCGGTAATGGTAATATCGAGCATGATACCGCGCAGCAGGAAGTGTTTATCCTCTCTAAATATTACAGACACATTATCCCTGATCCACGCGATATGGCCGTTTGGCCGGATGATGCGGTACTGGAAGGAATGGCTGTCTGATTCGCCACGCAGCAGTTCCCGGTAGCCCTCGGTGGCACGGGTGTCCTCGGGATGAATATAGGCCGCCCAAAAGCCTGTTTGGCCAATCAGCTCTTCCGGTGAAAACCCTAAAATTGGCTGTATTTTGTCGCTGATAAAAGTAAAACACCCGGTATCGGTATCTGCTTCCCATACAATCCCTTCAATAGATTGCAATAGGCTGTGCATTTCCTCCTGTTTATATCTCATTTATCTTTTTGGTTGACTGGAAATAAATAATCAATTATGCCAAATTCAAGCTGCTGTAGAAGTGGCTGTTAGGGCAGATGAATAGTACTATTTTAGGCATGATAAGTTTAGTCTAAGGTAGCTAAAAATAGCAAATACAAAAAACCTCAAAAACTACAGGTTGAGCAAGCTTTTAACCGATTAATGTTGAAGAGAATATTATAGAACGGGTTAAGCAACCTTTTTTATTTTCAGCCCGGAACGCCAGCCCCTTACCTGCGCAAACAGCCAGACCCAGTCTATTAGTAAAAGGCACAGTATCCGGTATTCGGTAAAAGGCAGGTTCATTAAAAAGCCGATGGAAGTATGCAGCGTGATTGCCCCGAACAGGTATATGGTGCGCGGCCACCCGGCTATCAGCAGTATAAAGCCAGATATTTCGAAAAGCACCGTGATAACCGAAAGTGCGCTGATAACAGCCGGTTTAGATGCTACGGCCTGTCCCACCTTTATCATGGCCTGGTTGGGCAACCTGTTGCCGTAAGAGTAACTGTATATGCCAAAGCCATCCTTCCATTTTTGGCTTTCGGGTACATTTGGCGGTGATATGTAGGTGGGCTTTACACCGGGTGTAAACGGGCTGGCGCTTCCGTCAAGATAATGCGTAAGCGTTTTGCCGTCGAGCCATTTAAGGCCGCCATAACGTACTTTTGAAAGCCCAGAGGTAAAATAGGTACAGGCTAACAAAATAAGGATAAGCTTAAAACCCCAAACGGGGTAAGCCGGGCCTTTAAGGGTTTCCCAAAGCGATTGGTGTGTTTTATTTCGGCGGCGGTATAGCCATAGCAAAAATCTGTCGGCGGATAAACGGGTAGAACCCGGTACAAAAGCCAATATCATTACCACCTGCGAAAGCAGGCTCAGGCCGTGGTTAAAAATTCCCTGCGATGCGCAAAGGCCGGTGGAGTAGGCGGCTAATAATCCAAATAAAAGCAAGGCCGGCCGCGTAAAAAAGCCGAAGATGCTGCAAGCTGCCACCAATAGGTAGGTATACTGGAACAACCGGGCGTGGTGCGCAAATATCGAAAACGGCCCCGAAAGCAGGTGTACAAAAGTACTGGGCACTTGTATGGCAACAACATCCGGGTCGTTTATTATAAAAATGCTGATATAGGGATTATAAATAAGCACAACAGCCGATATAACTATCCGGATAAGCCCCAGGTTAAGCGAGTTGGTTTCTGAAAAGAAGTAGGTGTTAAGCGTGGGTATAAATCCCTTAGCGGCTATTTTTCTTTCCATGTTTGTGTAAATCGTTTGGTGTCATGGTTGTAGTAACCAACGGTGTGCGCATCTAATTGCCTGTACTTCCGGTCGTACTGGTTAACACTAAGCTGTATGGTATGTATGGTAGTGTCTGTAGTAAGGTATTTAACGTAGGTAGAAAAAAACTTGCTTAGCCGTTGTTCAAATACAGGCTTACTGTCGTTGTCAAAATGTCCTAAGGGCGATTTTGGGTCTACCGACCAGTATACCTTATCAAAAAACATGCGCTTAAGCATCAGGTTACTGAGGTTGTCGGGCGCGAAGGGTTTGCCATTGGCAGTAAACTGGAAGGAATAAAAATGGGTGCTGTCGCCTACATAATGGCCAAACATGGGTGCCGGCGTAAACGGGTACGACTCTTTACCCTGGTATATGGTATACGCATTGGGCAGCAAAAAAGCTAACATGACAAAAGCCGCGAACACCTTTTCATGTTTTTTCATATATCGAGCGTGTTTATTAATTAGGTTAATAGCGCCGTACCGCAAATTTACGGGTAAGGCTTTTCAAATGTAATATTCTCGCTTATGACATGCAATAGCTGAATAATAATTGGGAGCTGATAAAAGGCGCTTTCCAGCCAAAATAATCAATCCATCAAAATTGATAAAACGATTTAGTTAATTTACGACCCCTTTTAAAAAAAATTAATAATCTTTGCGTTATCAGTATTATAACCAATGAAGAAAAACCTTAAGAATCTTATCGGCCTGTTTGTTGCCGTTATGTTGTTACAGCAGGAAGCCTATTCGCAAAAAAGTATAGTGCAGCTAAAATGGAAAGTTGCTCCTAAAAGCGATGTTCCCGCGGCGGATAAATTGTCGTTGCCCGGCTTTAATGCAACCAACTGGGTAAATGCCATAGTGCCCGGCACGGTATTTTACTCCTACGTTGTAGCCGGTAAAGAGAAAGACCCCGACTATGCCGACAATATTTACAAGGTTGATAAATCAAAATACAACAAGCCTTTTTGGTACCGTACCGAGTTTTCTACGGCGGGTATCGCCCCCGGCAAAACCATCTGGCTTAACTTTAACGGCGTTAACAAATGGGCCGAAGTTTACCTAAACGGCAAACACATAGGCAGCATGAGCGGGTTGATGGCAAGGGGTAAATTTAACATCACCAAAATGGTGAACACTAAAAAAGCCAATACGCTGCTGGTATTGATAATTCCACCCCGCTGGGACCCTGAGCACGGCCACGGCCTGGCCAACTGGGAAGCGCCAAGCTACCTGAGCAGCGGCAGCTGGGACTGGATGCCGGCGGTACCCGGCCTTAACAGTGGTATAACCGATGTGGTAAGCATCACCGCGACCGGCCCTGTTAGCGTGGAAGACCCCTTTATACGCGCCAAATTGCAAAATATGCACCTGGCTAACCTTACTCTGGGTGTAAACCTTAACAATGCTTCTTCCAGCCCGGTATCGGGTGTTGTTAAGGCGGTCATCAATCCGGGGAATATTGTTATTACCGGTCCACGGGTTACCCTTGCAGCCAACAGCAGCTCGGCCTTTACCTACGATGCGGTTAATTTCCCGCAATTGGCGGTTAGAAACCCTAAACTATGGTGGCCCAACGGTTATGGCGGCAAAGCCGATGGTACGCAAAATTTATATACCTGCACCGTAAAGTTTGCTGTTAACGGTAAAACCACTTCAGAAACGGTTACCAAAACCTTCGGCATCCGCAAGGTTAGTTCAGATACCACGGCGGTTGCCGGCCGCCTGCGCGTGTATATTAACGATGTGCCTATCCTGCTTAAAGGCGGTAACTGGGGCATGTCCGACTATATGCTGAAAGTTCGTGGTACTGATTACGAGCCGCGCATCAGGTTCCATAAAGAAATGAACTATAACGTTATCCGTAACTGGACGGGCGAAGTGAGTGATGAGGAATTTTATGATTATTGCGACAAGTACGGCATTATGGTTTGGGATGATTTCTGGCTGAACAACTTTGGCGCTATTGACAGCCTGAGCATATTTAAAAAGAACGCCATAGAAAAGGTGAAGAAATTACGCAACCACCCGTCTATCACCATTTGGTGCGGTGCTAACGAGGGCATGCCCGGTGGCGGCACCAACAGCGCGCTTAACGTAGCCATTGCAAATGCTATTACTGATAACGATGCGGATGATAAATTATACCTTCCCCGTTCAAACGCGGGCGTAACCAATCCTAATTTCTCTGTCCACGGCGGCAGCCGCAACTTGTCGGGCAGCGGTATATGGGGTAATGTCGACCCTAAAACATACTTTACCGATCCAAAGAACGGCTACCAGTTCAGTAAGGACAGCTACGGTATGCGCAGCGAATTAGGTACGGCAACTTTTGTGAATGTAGAGAGCTTTAAAAAGTTTATGCCCGAAGAGTACTGGGTAGCCCCAACGCCCGAAGCTGTTGAAAGCAAAACAAACATGTGGGCCCGGCATTACTTTAGCACCGATGGCGAACTTGGCGGCGGCTCGCAGCCGGTGCGTTATATAAAAGATGTAAACAAGAGCTACGGCGAGGCAACCTCTATAGACGACTTCTGCAAAAAGGCGCAGATGCTAAACGTAGAAACCCTGAAAGCCATGTATGAAGCCTGGAACGACCATATGTGGAACGACGCCACAGGTATGCTGATATGGATGAGCCAGTCTGCCTACCCTACCATGATATGGCAGACGTATGATTATTACTATGACCTTACCGGTGCTTACTTTGGCTCAAAAATAGCCTGCGAGCCTATCCACATCCAGTGGAACATCGCCACTAACTCGGTTAAGGTGATCAACAATAAACAATACGACCTGAAAGGTCTTACCGCCGAGGCCGAAGTATACAACAGCGACGGCAAATTAGCAGCCGGCTACAGCCAGACAGCAAAACTTGATGTTGGCGCGGCATCTGTTAAAGAAGCATTTGTAGCCTTTGCAAAAGCCGATGGCCAGGCGCCATTATCAGCAGTCCACTTTCTTAAACTGAAATTAAAGGATGCCGGCGGCAAAATATTGTCCGAAAACTTTTACTGGTTAGGCAACACCTACCTTGATTATACGGCTTTAAATAAATTACCGTCGGTAGCAAACAGCCTGGTGGTAAGCAAGGCAATTGTTACGCCTGCGGCCAATGGCGTAAATAAGGTATTAACCTATACGGTAGCCAATAATTCAAACACCACTGCCGCGTTTGGCATCAGGGCGCAATTATTAAATGCTAAAGGAGTACAGATATTACCCGCAATTGTAAATGACAGCTACTTCTCGTTAATGCAGGGCGAAAAGAAAACATTGCATATAGAAGTTGACCCTAAACTTTTAGGAAGAAATTATAAGCTGGATATTAAGGCGTATAATAATTAGGGTGAAGAGGTGTGGATACCATACGAGGAAAGTAGACCGACGTTATTGACATATATTTTAATTTAGCCATGAGGAAGAAGACATATGGAGGAGAAATTACCGGACACTTGGACATTTTTGTTTCAGATAATGAAGACGAGTTTGAAGGCGAAATATCAAAGTGGCAGGAGGTAATGATTCACGGCGACCCGGAGGGACTGAGATCTTTTGGGAAGCTTTTAATAAAACTATCTAACTTAGATCAGGAAAAGAGATCAGACCTCCCAATCGGGGCAAAAGAACACTATCATTTACGGCCAAATTGGGAATTAGGGAAAAGTTCGGTAGAGGCAATTGTAGGGAGAATTGACGAGAAAGGAACTGGTCGTTTTTATGCTAGGTATATTGCAAAAGAGCCACTCATATATCCTAAAGAATTTCAAAATAAATTAAATGAAATGCCTGCCTTGAAAATTGCTTTCGAAGCATTAACGCCACGGCAGCAAAGGGCGTATTATCGTTATTTTTATGAACCCCAGCAATCCAAAACCCGGGAAGCGAGGGTTGAAAAATGTATTCCGAAAATTTTGAATAGGAATAGGTTAAGTGATAAGTAGTTTCATCAGCCCTAAGACAGAGTCTACGAACAGCACAAGAGAAAGAAAACACTGCATGTAGAAGTTGGCCCTAAATTGTAGGCGGCGTCTAACATAAAAAAGCCCGGTCAAAATGAACCAGGCTTTTTTAGTTTTTGGTGGAGAATATCGGAGTCGAACCGATGACCTCTTGCATGCCATGCAAGCGCTCTAGCCAGCTGAGCTAATCCCCCATTGCAGGAGGGCAAAAGTAGTAAAAATTGATGCAATGGCAAATAGTAAAAACAGCAATTATTGTTTGCTTAGCTTTAATACCCGGCCTTAAATAAAATTATGCTTGTGTTTAAATTTAAACAGGCGGTTAAGTCTATATTAAATATCTGCAATACAATGGATTAAATAAAAGTGATTTTGGGGTTGGTACAGAAAAGGCGTTTTAAATGAACAGGAAGGGTATATAAACAAGTAAAGCCCCTGATGGGCAGGGGCCTTTACTAACCAATTATAAACCTAAATTATGAGAAGACTATTTTGTTTGTTGTTTCCAACGGTGTAAAGATAACACTATGTTTTATGCTATGCAAATATTTTTTAAATTATTTTTAAGAAATTTTATCAATGCTTGTTTATCTCATAAAATAAAACGCCAAACATTACCAATATGATAAAATATTAACAAAAGGTGGTATTATTATGAGGATTGCCGTCATTTTAACAAAAAAATCAAGTTTTTTTTCTTTTTCTACTTTAACATAACGGGTTTTAACTCCAATAGCGTGTATTATTTAAAAAATTATTTTCTGGAAGCGTATTTGATTAAAAACAAGGCTAAAAACTTTGAATTTTTTATAGAAATCGTGTTTTTCTAAAAAACTTAAATCCTGCTGACATAGGGGTGTCATTAGGGGTTAGTTACTTTGAATTATAAATCAAAACAACACCGTCATGAAAATTATCCCAATGTTATTAAAAGAGATGGACCAGGAAGCCATCACAACCCGTAAAATGCTGGCCTGCGTACCAAATGATAAGTACGACTGGCAGCCGCACCCTAAAAGTATGACCATCCGCCAACTGGCAGCGCATATTGCCGAACTGCCCGGCTGGCTAACCATGGTATTAAATACCACTGAACTGGATTTTGCTGCCAGCCCCTACCGGGACAAGGATATAAACAGCACGCCCGAATTGCTTAATTATTTTGAAACAACCCTGGCAGATGGCCGTGCGAATTTGGAAAAGGCTACGGAAGACGATCTGCTGCCCGACTGGACACTGCGTAATGGCGACGCGATCTTCTTTGTATCATCAAAAGCCGAAGTTATCCGTACCACTTTTTGCCAGATAGTTCATCATAGGGCGCAGTTGGGGGTGTTTTTGCGGTTGCTTGATATACCTATACCCGGCAGCTATGGACCAAGCGCCGATGAGCAGCACCTCTATAATTTTGAAGCAGCTGAGGCATAGTTTACACGAATATAAGCTTTGACAATTTTTTAAAAGTTGTCAAAGCTTTACAGCAAAATACTACATATGCGTTATTGATTGCTGAGGGTAATTGCGGTTTGTTTGTGTTATTCTAAAACACTCAAAAAAATTATCGCATGAAAAAACTATTTACTATCGCAGCTGCAGCACTTGTACTTTTTACAAGCGCCTGCAAAAAAGACGATTCAAAAAAAGAAGAAGAAACACCCGGAACAAGTACATGGACGCTTGATGGTAATACTTACACCACTAAGTACAACGACCACGATGGATCAACTTCATCAGGCAGTGCGTTTTACTTTTTTTGGGATGCTATACCTGCTAACGAAAGTGTAAAGTTCCATTCCATCAATTTTGATTTTGCATCAGCACCTACTACAAGCGGCACTTACCAATTGGTTAGTGTTGGTGATGCCCCAACCGGCAAACAATTTACATTATCAGCGGGCTATGGATCAATAGCTGAAGCTGGAACCCCAACCGGCGATTCGTACGGTTATGTATACCTGGGCACCCCAATTGACGTAACAGTTACTGTAACAGGCGGAAAAATTAGTGTAGTTATACCTGAAATCAGTGTTAAAAGTTCCCTTGGCGGTGCGGACGTAAAATTAAAAGCTTCTATTAAGGAGATATAATAGATAAAAAGAAAACCCCGGCTCACTCAGCCGGGGTTTAACACTAAAACTACTAACCAATTAATTATCTTTATTGTACCTGGAACATGTTGTTGAACATGGTTCCATCAGGGTAATAGCCCGAGATGATCAGGTTGCCATTACGCAGGTTGGTAATGGCCTTGTCAATGTCAGCAACGCTGTTTATAGGTTGCTTGTTAATGTTGGTGATAATGGAACCAACAGGTATATCAGTATCGTAAAACAAACGGCCCGGGCGCACTTGGGTTACTACCACGCCGTTGCTTACTTTGTATTTAGCTTTTTGCTCTTTTGATAAAGCCTGGAAACTTGCCCCAAGTTTATTGAACAGCTCTTCCGCTGATTTTGAAACAGCCGCTGTTTTTGGCGCTACGGCATCAGCCTTAAGGGTGATAGCGAAATTCTTCTCGTTACCATCGCGCAGCACGGTAATATTTATTTTATCGCCCGGCTGTAAGCGGCCTACGCGTTCCTGCAGGTCAGACGATTCGTAAACGTTTACATTTTCTACTTTGGTGATGATGTCGCCTTTTTTAACACCGGCAGCCTGTGCGCCGCCGCCTTCAACCAGCTCGTTAACATATAAACCGGTAGTGCGGCTTACGCCAAGGGTTTGGGCCACATCAGGGTTTAATTCCTGGAAGCTTACACCGATAAAGCCACGTTTTACCGAGCCATATTTCTGAATATCATTCAACACTTTTTTAGCCAGGTTGATAGGGATGGCAAAGCCATAACCTTCGTACGAGCCGGTGTGCGATGCGATAGCGGAGTTAATGCCTATCAGTTCGCCTTTGGTATTTACCAACGCGCCGCCGCTGTTACCGGGATTAATGGCCGCATCTGTTTGTATAAATGATTCTATCGCTTTATTAAGCCTTGGCCTTTGGGTTTGCTGCTGCATACGCCCGCCGAACGGATTGCTATCGCCATCCTCATCATCGCCGCCGCCCTGGCTGCCTATAATACCTATATTACGGCCTTTAGCGCTAACTATACCTGCAGTAACAGTTGATGTTAAGTTAAAGGGATTCCCTACTGCCAGTACCCACTCGCCTACACGCACGTCATCCGAGTTGCCCATTTTTACGACGGGGAGGTTCTCGCCGGTTATCTTTATCAGGGCAAGGTCGGTATTTGGGTCGGTACC
>JBDSIC010000399.1:0-3297 GCA_039918195.1 Mucilaginibacter sp. | reverse complement strand
GAGAACCATTAAAGCATTAATGCTGTGCGCACTGGTGTGCGTATTGTCTATCCCTTCGTTTGCCGCAACCAATAAAGAAAAAAAAGGCGATTCACCTGCCGTAGAATCAAGTTTATTGTACAGTTTTAAAGTGAAAGGTTCTGACCTAAAAGTAACAGGTGGCAAGTCACCATTTAACCAAACAACCAACTATACCGTGAGAATTTTTGGTGACCGAGTACCTACAGGCGGCGGCAATTATACAAACGCCTGTCATTTTGATATAACCTCAGATTATGGTACTACGCCATTAACTGCACCGGGTACTTTCAGTTTAACTGTAACCTTGCAGGCTTTCGCTACCAGTACAGTTACCTTTACAATGACTATTACCGCAGGCAATAATATAAGCAGCCTACAAAACTTCAACTCAGATCATTATGTAACTCTTGCCGCTGATTTGGTATCATACAGCCAATCAGCAACTTCATATGGTGGCATACCTATTGTATTGTGGCCGCAATTTTAAAAAACAAAAATCCTGGTTTACCATTGCTGTTTTGCATTTAACAGGATCAATCCACAGCTCATTAAAAAAGGCCTTTCAGTTTACCTGAAAAGCCTTTTTCATTTATCAATATAGTGCGTTATGACACGGCCGGCACCCTTATTTTTTGGCCACTGCCGGATCAAAAAGCAGCGGGAAGAACTGGCCCTCCATTAACTCCCCTTCGGGTATGCCCGGTATGCCCTTTAATATTTCTTCGTTCGAGTTTGACTGTGTACCATCAGCAAAAACATTTAACACAAATGCCCTGCGCGACACTTCCGAACGGTTCTCGTACGAGCCGTGCACCATCAGCGGGTGGTGGAACGAGCCATAACCTTTCTTCATCTCAATAGGGATAGGTTTAAATTCCGTCTTTTGCTCCTCGGTAAGATAATCCATCAGTCCCTGCATATCGCCGGCAAGTTCGGGCTTGTCAAGCAGGCCCCATTTGTGACTGCCCGGGCTGTAATATAAACAGCCGTTATCCTTAGTGGCATCATCCAAACCTACCCAGCAGGTAAGGTGCTGCATAGGCGCGGTACGTGTCCAGTACGAGTAATCTTGGTGCCAGGCCACTACACCGCCGTGTTTGGCGGGTTTGCAAAATAACTGGTCGTGCCAAAAACGTACGGGTTTATCACCCAGTAACTGACTTGCGGCCATTAAAAATGCCGGGTTGTACAATACATCATGGAAACCTTCGGTTATACGCCACGCGCCCAGCGCGTGGAACAATACCGTTTCGGGGTTGCCAGATTCATTGGAGAAAAAGTAATAAAATAACGGTTGCCCCGGGTGCTCGGGCAAAGCTATTTCAGCCAGTTCTGCGTTCAGTTTATCAACCTGCCATTCTTCCAGCAATTTTATATCATTTAAATAGCCGTTCTCGTGATAAAAAGCTATTTGCTCATCGGTAAGCCTGTACTTGTCCCACTCCTCGGCAGTTTGGGGCGTTTTAAACATATCCGAAATAAGCGCATGTATTGTTGAAAGGTCCTTAACCTCTGTTGTCGCGATACTCATAGTGGTATATAATTTAGTTAAAACAGTATGTTTGTACATAGGTACATAAATAGCTTTTATTTTGCAAATTTTTTGTTAAAAAGTTTAGCTGGTTTATGCAGAAATATAAAGTTAGTTATTGTTAGTACAATTTCACGGCAAACCTTAAAAATTTTGCCCCCGCTACGATATTGCCCTTGTAACATTCTTATCACATCGGCGGGTATATGTATTTGCCGATTAAACCATGGCGCGCCTGTTTAGTTTAATACTTAAACAACTACCGGTGACATGATGATGTGAGCCGATGATGATGTGATATGCGAGGAGTTGCCGGTGGTTGTTTTATATTGTTAAATTAAACTTAAATAAAATGAAAACTTTAAAAGTATTAGCTGTTGCCATTTTAACTTTCGGAGCTGCATCTGTAGCCAATGCGCAGGTGGGTATAAGTATTAACGCCAACTTTGGCAGGCCGAATTATTTACCAATATATACCGAGCCTGTATATCTTGAGCGGCCGGTTGTTTATGCGCGCCCTGCGGTAGTTTATGTTAACAGGCCCGTACGTTACCACAGCGCGCCGGTATATTACAACAGAACCGTTGTAGTTAACAGGCCGGTACGTTACCGCGAGGATTATCGTTACGACCGTCATTACGTAAAATACAAAAAACATGGTAACGGGCATGGCAATGGCCACGGACGCGGAAATGGCCGTCATTGGGACTAATCGCCGGTTCATTTTATACTATTAAATAAACAATTCAAATAATACCCTTTGGCTTTCGCCAAAGGGTATTATTTTTTTATATTATACGCTGTAGATCAGCCTTATTTTTACGCTTTAATTACTTTCAGTTAATAAAATTACAGCATTTTTGCAGCTATGCGCAGAGGGGGATTTATAACATTTTTTTTAATACTGGCAGGCGTAACCTTATTGCTCGACTGGTATGTTTTCTCGGGCTTAAGAGCACTTGCTACCGATTGGCAATCGCGCTGGCGCATGGCTCTTACGTGGGGGTATTTATTTATATCGGTAGCCGTTACGCTTACCTTTTTAATAGGTATCGTGTTTGTGGATATGTCGCAAGGCATCAGCCTGTTTCATTCGTGGGCACTTAGTGTGTTCCTGACGTTTTTTGTTACTAAACTAGTATTTGTCATCATCCTCTCGCTGGGCGATCTGGGGCGGTTTGCAGTCGGTATAGCGCAAAATGTTGGCCGTGCCGAGCATACCCATCCTTACTTTCCGGGCAGGCGACAGTTTATAAGTGAGCTGGCGGTTTTAATAGCAGCTGTTCCTTTTGCCGGTTTCTTTTACGCCATGTTCAGGGGCAAGTATGACTATAAAGTTCACAGGCACACCGTATATTATAAGGATTTGCCCGAGGCTTTTGATGGCTTTACCATTACCCAGCTATCAGATATACATGCCGGCAGTTTTGATAATGCCGACGCCATGCAAAAAGGTATCGACCTGGCAAAAGCGCAAAAAAGCGACCTCTTTGTATTTACCGGCGATATGGTTAACAACCATGCCGAAGAAATAGAGCCTTACCTTAACCGTTTCGGGCAGATAAAGGCTCCATATGGGCAATTCTCGGTTTTGGGCAACCACGATTATGGCGACTATATTCAGTGGGATAATGACCAGGCAAAAGATGCCAACCTTGAGCAGCTTAAAAAGCATCACAAAACGATGGGTTACCGCCTGTTGCTTGATGAGGCCATCCCTTTAGAAAAAGATGGGCAAAAGATAT
>JBDSIC010000398.1:0-5086 GCA_039918195.1 Mucilaginibacter sp. | reverse complement strand
AGCAACTATATATGTACAATCTGACGTCCCCGAGATATCTGAACTGTACCTGTACCTTAACATGAACGCCTACTTAGGCGAACTGGAACGCAGCACCTCGTTTAAGGATAAAGTACGTGCCCAGCCCGACAACGTTAACGCGGGCCTGCTCACCTACCCCGTGCTAATGGCTGCCGATATCATCATCCACAAAGCCACCAAAGTACCTGTTGGTAAAGATCAGGAGCAACACCTTGAAATGGCCCGCACTTTTGGTAACCGCTTTAACAGGCTTTATGATAACGATTATTTCCCCGAGCCTTTTGCTTTTAGCTATGGCAGCAGCCTGGTAAAAATACCGGGGCTTGACGGTAAGGGCAAAATGGGTAAATCGGAAGGTGAAGCCAATGCCATATTTTTAGCCGACAGCCCCGAAGTTATCCGCAAAAAAGTAATGCGCGCGGTAACCGATAGCGGCCCCGCAAACGAGAACCAGCAAAAACCACAAGAGATACAAAACCTGTTCGACCTGATGAAGGTAGTATCGGCAGAAGATACTATAAAGCATTTTGACAGTGCCTACAATGCCATGCAAATACGCTACGGCGATCTTAAAAAGCAGCTTGCCGAAGACATGATCGTGGCGACAGCACCCATCCGCGATAAAATAAATGATATTGCTGCTGATGCAGACTACCTGCGCCGTGTTGCACGTTTGGGTGCCGAAAAGGCCCGCGAAAGCGCATCGAAAACTTTGCGGGAAGTACGCGAAATTATTGGTTTCAGAAGATTTTAGGCCTCACCCAACCCTCTCCAAAGGAGAGGGCTTTAAAAAAGATAACCTGCCGGTTTATTTGATAGTTCATCGTTCATAGCGTATATTAGGCGTTCATAACCATGATTTATAGTAGTACTTCATTCCAACTATAAACCATGAACTATGAACCAACAACTTATCAAAACCCAATGAACTAAAATGCATATTGCTATTGTAGGAAACATAGGCGCAGGCAAAACCACACTCACGGAGCTGCTGGCAAAAAATTACGGCTGGGACCCCCTGTTTGAAGCGGTGGATAACAACCCCTACCTGGAAGATTTTTACAGCGATATGAAACGCTGGAGCTTTAACCTGCAGATATACTTTTTAAACAGCCGCTACCGCCAGATAATTGACATTCAAAAGTTTGGCGGCAACATTATACAGGACCGCACCATTTACGAGGACGCTTACATTTTTGCAGAGAACCTGCACGATATGGGCCTGATGACCACGCGCGACTACGAGAACTACCGGGCCATTTTTGATAATATTACCTCGTTCATCAAACCGCCCGACCTGCTGGTATACCTGAAGGCATCGGTGCCTACACTGGTAAACAATATACAACGCCGCGGCCGCGAATACGAAAGCGGCATCAGGCTCGATTACCTATCTAAGCTTAACGAAAAATACCATAAGTGGATAAGCGGCTACAAGCTGGGCAAAGTGCTTATTATTGATATGGATGCCCTTGATTTCGCCACGAATACCGAAGACCTGGCTACTATTGTGCAACTAATAGAACGGGAAATAAACGGGTTGTTTTAGGCCTCACCCAACCCTCTCCGAAGGAGAGGGCTTTAAGAATCAACATTTTAAGAAAATACGAGTCAAAGAAAATCGTAATTCGTAAATCTAAAATCGTAATCAGATGAATATCCTCGGCATTATTCCCGCACGTTATGCTTCCAGCCGTTTCCCCGGTAAGCCTTTGGTTGATATTGGGGGCAAGAGCATGATACAGCGGGTTTACGAGCAGGCTAAAAAATGCAGCAGCCTGGCGGGGGTTATTGTTGCTACTGATGACCAGCGTGTATTTGACCATGTAACCGGCTTTGGCGGTATGGTTACCATGACCAGCGCCGAGCACGAAAGCGGTACCGACCGCTGTGCCGAAGTGGCCCTGCAATATCCCCAATATGATATAGTCATCAACATACAGGGCGACGAGCCTTATATTGACCCGGAGCAGATTACCAAACTGGCATTCTGCTTTGCAGATACTAATACCCAAATTGCCACGCTGGTAAAAAAAATAAATACCCCGCAGGAATTACTTAACCCCAATTCGCCTAAGGTGGTTATCAATAAACTATCCGAAGCGGTTTACTTTTCGCGCGCTCCCCTGCCTTACCTGCGCGGCGTTGAACCAGGTGAATGGCCGCAGCACTATACTTATTTTAAACACATCGGCATATACGGCTTTAAAGCCGCTATTTTGCAGCAGCTTACGAAACTACCCGTATCAGCCCTTGAAACAGCGGAAAAACTGGAACAATTGCGCTGGATAGAGAACGGTTACCGCATAAAGATCGCCGAAACGGAGCTGGAAACCCACGCCATAGATACGCCCGAAGATCTAAAACTATTGTTGAAGCAATAACGTAAATATGTTTAAACGTGTAATTGCTTTTTGCAATTATATTTTAATGTATATTTACCATAACCTTTTTAATTTAAGCCACTCACAATGAGAGTTAACCAACTTCATTTGGTAAATGGGCGCTGGAGCGACTATGCTACCGATGCTGCATTTAATGCCGGTAATTGCCAGTTGGTATTGGCATTTGGCTCGCCTCAATTAATTGTGAAACCCGAAATTTACGAACACCTGAATGGTTTATACCCTGCCGCTAATATTATTTTCTCATCAACATCGGGCGAGATACTGGATGAAAACGTTTACGACGACAGCATTGTAATTACCGCCATTGAGCTGGAAAACTCCTTTATAAAATGCTCGGCCACGCATGTAGGTGATGCCAACAGCTTTGATATTGGCGCGCAGCTTATGAACAGCCTGGATAAAACAGGGCTGAAATGTGTATTTGTAATATCCGACGGTACCTTTATTAACGGCAGCGAATTAGTGGCCGGTTTTAATGCTAATAACCCGGACAGGGTAATTGTAAGCGGCGGCCTGGCCGGCGATGCCGACAGGTTTAGCAGTACATTTACGGGCATAAACGCCGTACCCACACAAGGCAATGTAATAGCAATAGGTTTTTATGGCGATAAACTGCATGTCTCGCACGGCTCATCGGGCGGTTGGGATGAGTTTGGCCCCGAGCGTACCATTACCCGCGCCGAAAAAAATGTACTGTATGAGATTGACGGCAAAAATGCCCTCGACCTGTATAAAGAATACCTTGGCGATTATGTGAAGGAACTACCGGGCTCTGCCCTGCTGTTCCCGTTGTCTATCCGCATCAATGGCTCGGATAAGAATTTGGTGCGGACCATATTAGCAATTGACGAAAACGAAAAATCAATGACGTTTGCCGGTAACCTGCCCGTAGGCAGCAAGGTGAGGCTGATGAAAGCCAATTTTGACAAGCTGGTAAAAGCCTCGTCAGAAGCGGCGAAGAATACCATCTTCATTCCGGGTAATGATGCCCAATTAGCCATTTTGGTAAGCTGTGTCGGGCGTAAATTAGTACTGAATGACATGATAGATGATGAATTGGAAGCGGCAAAAAATATACTTGGCGCCAATACCGCCATGGCCGGGTTTTACTCGTACGGTGAGATATCGCCATTCAGCAAAGGTTCGCAGTGCGAACTACATAATCAAACCATGACCATTACCACATTTACCGAACAATAGTTAATAGCCCTGCGTAAAACATTGCGTAATATGGAGTACCACAATTTATTGGCCAAGCAGATAAAAAAGCTTCTTCCGGAGGAATACCTGGAAGATGAAAATATTATCCTTTTTTTAAACGCGGTAAATAACTCCTTTAATAATTTAGAAAAAGCGATACGGCTGGCCGACCATGCCTTCAATATCAGCGAAAAGGAATACCTGCATGTTACTGCTGATCTGCAACAGCAAAACGGAATAAAACAAACCTCCATCACCAAGCTAAAAACGGCGATACAGTCACTCGACCCCCAGGCTATTGTACAATTTTCGGAGGTTGATTCGGATGGCGATCTTATCCATATCATTAATTTTTTGCAGGAACGGATAGCCCATGCCAAAGAACTGGAAACTGAACTAATAAAGTCAAAAGACGTTGCCGAAAAGGCAGCGATGGCCAAATCGCAGTTCCTGTCGGTAATGAGCCACGAGATACGCACGCCGATGAATGCCGTTATTGGTTTTACGCACCTGTTGCTGCATCAAAGCCCAAAGCCCGAGCAGATGGAGTTTTTGAACCTGCTTAAATTCTCGGCCGAAAATCTGCTGGTACTTATTAATGACATACTTGATTTTAGCAAGATAGAAGCCGGTAAAATTGAATTTGAAAGCGTCGATTTTAGTTTAAAGGACCTGATAAACAACATCAGGCTGGCCCTGCTGCAAAAAGCGCTTGAGAAAGATATCCAGATAAAATTAATGCTTGACCAGGACCTGCCAAACGCCATCATGGGCGACCCGGTAAGGTTTGGGCAGGTATTAACCAACCTGATAAGCAATGCCGTTAAATTCACCAACAAGGGTAAAGTGGTTATATCGGCATCGCTTGCCAGGCGTACCAAAGAAACCTCGACCATTGATTTTGAGATAATTGATACCGGTATAGGCATACCTGTTGAAAAACAGGAGTTTATATTTGAAAGCTTTAGCCAGGCCAGTTCAGATACGACGCGCAAATATGGCGGCAGCGGTTTGGGCTTAACCATTACCAAAAGGTTGCTGAACTTGTTAGGAAGTGAAATCCATGTTAAAAGCCAGCCGGGAAAAGGCTCTACCTTTTATTTTAGCCTTGTATTTAAAAACAGCGACAAGCAGATAGATAACCGGGTTAGCAATGATGAATTTTATAAGCTGCATAGCCTTAAAGGCACAAAAATTTTAATTGCCGAGGATAACCAGATCAACGTGATAATTGCCAAACAATTTATGGCGCAGTGGGACGTGGAATGTGATATTGCAGAAAATGGCGAGATAGCGCTGATGCTTGCGCAAACCAATGATTACGACATGATACTGATGGACTTGCAGATGCCTGAAATGGATGGCTATCAAACCACCACTGCAATAAGGCTGCTGCCGGGCGAAAAATACCAGAAGCTGCCCATTATAGCCCTTACCGCTTCGGCTATGCTTGACAT
>JBDSIC010000397.1:0-5751 GCA_039918195.1 Mucilaginibacter sp. | reverse complement strand
TTAATCCCACCAATACTGAAATTTTTATTATAGATCATAAAACAATAGAAGTACCTAAAACAATAATTTCCTTAAAAAAATGGAATGGCTTTCCAATAGCAAATACGTTTGGAGGAAAAGGGTTGATCGATTTTGATGGCACTCCTATGTTTGCTGAATTAGCTATATTGAAAATATTTAACTTATCCGGCTGGAACGCCAGGTGGATAGAAACATACGGTGCTAAACCCACGTCTCCATATCACTTTTCCAATTGGCTTGACTGCAAACTTACAGAACAGCCTGTAGATATGATAACTGATGAGAATGTGATGCAGGTGATGAATAGTATGTCAAATTTTAATAATAATACGTTTGCCGGCTGTTGGGATATAATTGGCTGGCTCGACAATAAGATAGTATTTGCCGAACTAAAAAGAAGCAAAAAAGACCGCCTGAGAAATTCCCAATACAATTGGTTATCTGCAGGTTTAAATCATGGTTTAACATCAAGCAATTTTTTAATTGTCGAGTGGGATTATATTGAAACTTCTTTTTGATTTTCTATTCCTCGCATAATTAGAAAATAACTCTAAAACATGCAGTAGCCAAACTCGTTTAAATAAAAAACTAAGTTTTTACTTTCAAAAATGAAAATAAATACAAAAATCCGGTGTATTTTGGGGATAACTCCAGAATGTTGAAAACTAATAATAGGTTATATACTCCCAAATATAGGTTATTTGAGCAATATCAAACCAGTAAGTGCAATATTTATGGCCTAATTAGCTGTAAAAGGCATTTTTTTACTTTTTTTGCCCTATCTATTGCATTTATTATCAAATATTTATACTTTTAGCGCGTTCATAAAATGTCAACTATAAACTAACACTAATCATATGTTATACGTAATTATCGCTCTTGCGGTTGCAGCAATTGTATATTTTTTTAAAACCGCTAAAAAAACAAGGCTTGATATTAAGCAGGAAGACTTATATCAAAAGTTTAAACTGATAACTGACACCCTTAACGCCTCTGCTTTTGAGAACAAAGGGCACGTTATTAAATTAAACAACCACAGCTATAACCTTTACAAAGAAGGTGCAAGTCAACTGCTGAATTTTGCCGCTGATGCCGATAGCTTAACGATTACCTGGAGGTACAAACATTTGAAAAGGGAAACCAAACACGAAAGGACTTTTCATAATGTGAGCAGCCTTAGCGCTGTCGAGCAGGAAAAACTGGCTTTAGGGCTAATTGGTGAAATGAACGTTGTTGTTGAAAGACTACAGGCAGCTGTTGAAAAGCCGCAAGCGGTTCTTGTAAATAACTAATTTACAGAACCCCGCGGTTTTAAACCGCTTGATTAAAATACGCCCATGCAGAACATAGCTTCTGCACCCGGCATTTTGACCACCAAAAAATTGACAAACCCCTGCCCTCCCTGTAACAACAGAGAGGGTTTTTTATTTTAGGCCGGCATAAACTTTATAATATTCGCCGGGGTTTCAACGTCCGCTTTAATTATTATATTTGCAGCCGCTACAAAATGACTCGGTAGCTCAGCCGGTAGAGCAACTGACTCTTAATCAGTGGGTCGAGAGTTCGATCCTCTCCCGGGTCACATAAAACAAAGCTAAAAAAGCCTTTCGGAATTAACTGAAAGGCTTTTTTGTTTTAATTAAACTCCCTTACAACGGGCAATACATACCAATAAGCCGTTTTTTGAGAAAGATTCGACGCTTGAACTTCACTTTAACTATCCCGCGACTGGCCCAACGTTAAAATCGGGCAGTAAATATGCCTGGTATATACTGGCCAACCAAAAAGCCGAAAAAGACAGCAGCGCGGCAGCCGTTTTCACCATATCAGCTGGGGCAGCTGGCGTCATGAGGCGTAATTAGCAATCAGCGTTATTCTGTTTAGGAATATGGTATAGCACAACATAAATTACCTGTTTTTAAACAATATAGTTTATGATATGGATAAAATATTTGTAACAGCGATGTTACTATTGCTGTAGATTTGATTAAACCAAGAATATTTCTACCCAGCCAATAATTTATTTGATGTTGTTTTTTAGCGAAGATTATAGAAACGTGTATTATTCTGCAATCGATTACATAATTTTTCTCTCTATTAAATATCAACTATATAAACCTTTATGCTAAGTATTTAGCGCATAGGCCCTAATTTAAATTTTGAACTTAGATTATTTCCAAAACTATAGATGTATGAAGAAATTTTACATTCCTTTCATCCTGTGCACACTTATGATATCTGTTTTAGTATCATGTAAAAAAGGTGGATTTCTTGAACAAACCGTAACAACCAATCTTAATGAAGCAACCATTTTTGCCGACAGTGCCTATACCGAAGGCTTTTTGGCCAATATATATGCAGATATAGGTTTCAGTGCGAGTGCATCAAGGTTTGGCAACGGGGGTTTGGATGCCGCGTCGGACGAGGCTGAAGTAGCCAGCATAAGCCAGTCAACCGCACTGGCATTTGCATCGGGCACGGTTAACCCCGCCATTGCCACCGAAGGGCCTTACGATATATGCTACAAAAACCTGCGTGCCATTAACAAATTTTTAAAATACCTGCCCAAAACACCTATACAGGAATTTTATAAACGGCACAGGAAAGCCGAAGCCCATTTTTTAAGGGCCTGGTATTACGCCATGCTGATAAAACACTATGGCGGCGTACCTATAATTGGCGATACTATTTATAATTATACCGATGATATACCGGTAACACGTAATACCTACGAAGAATGTGTTAATTATATAGTTGCCCAGTGCGACAGCGCACTGGCTATAACCGACATGCCCGATGTGCAAACCGATGTTAATTATGGCCGGGTTTCGCACGGCGCGTGCCTTGCCTTAAAATCAAGGGTATTACTATACGCTGCAAGCCCGTTGTTTAACGGCGGTAACCCGTACGGTGCCGATCCGGTTGTTGGATACCCGTCGGCTTCACTTAACCGCTGGATAGCCGCCGCAACAGCCGCTTTAGATGTAATTAACTTAAAAAAATACAGCCTTTACAGTGCCGGCGGCAGTGTACCGGGTGGCGGCTTTTTAACCGTGTTTACCAAAAGGGTTAATACCGAATATATTTTCCAGCTGATGCGGCCGCAGGACAATACCGACCTGGAAACACTATTCAGCCCGCCATCACGCTCGGGTAACGGCAAAGGCGCTTTCCCCTACCAGCAGTTGGTTGATGCTTTTACCATGCGGAATGGCCTACCCATCACCGACCCATTATCAGGCTATAATCCGCTTGCCCCTTACACCGGCCGCGACCCCCGCCTTGAGTTTACAGTTATTCACGATCAATCCAGAATGGGTGTGCGTACAAGCGACGGCGGTATAAACGGCGTTGCCCCGGTTAATATTTATACAGGTATATATAAAAAGGTGGAAACCGGCCAGGATGCCGTAAAATTGGGAACCCCCACCGGATATTACACCGCCAAAATGCTTGATACCAATGCAACCGGCAGCGGCTTTTGGAATACAACACAACGCTGCATACCCCTGATGCGGTATGCCGAAATATTGCTGAATTATGCCGAAGCTGTAAACGAGCTTGTTGGCCCCGAAGTAGCGCCCCCATTAGGCGGTACCATAGTTGGCCCCACTGCCTTAAAGCAAATAATTGACATTCGCAGGCGTGCCGGCATACTTGCCGGTACCGATAAACGCTACGGCATTCCGCTTGGTATCAACAAAACGCAAATGCGCGAATTGATACACCACGAGCGCCAGGTAGAACTCGCTTTTGAGGAACACCGCTTTTGGGATGTAAGGCGCTGGCTTATAGCAGAGCAGACAGAGAACCAATCGATGAATGGGATGGAAGTGCGCCGCAACGAGGCCGAAGTTAGTTACAATATTTTCCTGGTACGCAAACACAGTTTTGATAAGGCACTGTACCTGTGGCCGTTGCCCGAAGTAGAAGTAGCAAAATCCCGTGGCAAGCTGAAACAGAACCCGGGCTATTAATTGGTTGGTTAAATAACATTACAGCATATTTTATACATGAAAAAGCTTAATAAATTAAAAATACTGGCAGCGGCGTTACCTTTTTTGCTTTGGGCATCGTGCCGGGTTGATAAGGTAGTTCCGCCTAAGGAGCCAATAAAAGACATTGTAGGGAGTTGGGGTGTTGTTAAAGCCACCCGTAACGGGGTTGACCTTACCACCACATTTGATTTCAGCAAGTTTAAGGTAAACTTTGGTGCCGATAGTAAATATACCCTGGTTAACCGCGTGCCTTTTTTGGTAGCCAAAGATGGCTCCTATTCAACCGACGACCCTTTGTACCCTTTCCAGATAACCCTAACGCCGGGCACATCACCGGCTGTTGTTACAGGTTTTGAGTATCCGCTGGTAAACGGCAAGCGGCAGATAAAACTGATTTTTAACGTTGGCTGCAACATCAACAGCTACACCTATACATTACAAAAAGACAAGTAGCTATCCATTTTTAAATAAACGAATATGAGATCACACATACATATTAAAGGCGTAAAATTATGGATGCTTTGTGCAGTTATGGTAATAGGAGTAGCTATCACCTTCTGTACAACTAAAATTACCAGTGTTGAAGAACCAAGCACAGCTGTAATAGGCGAAACCATCAATGTAAAGCTTACCGTTGATTTTACCGCAGTAATTAACCTCGACCCGCCATACCTGGCTAATTATGTGGTAGCCATACTGGCGCCAAAAGGCTGGAAGATAGCGGAAAACACAGCCATTACTTATACCAGTAATAAAGGCAATGGTAAAATGAGGCTGCTTGACCCTACCCGGCTTGAGCCTACACAGGCAAATAACGGTTTAACCTGGCCGCAAAGCTTAAAATCAAAATTTGGTATAGGCGGTAATCTTGTTGACGATGTGGAATGGGTGGCCTTTGAGTCGGAAACCCAATACCCGTTTGCCAATGGCGATAACTTGCAGGCTGTTGTAAATATACAAATGAAGGTTGGTGCCGATAATAATACCACGTTAACCCGGCTTGGCTATGTAGTTTGCGACAGCAAGGACGGTATCTTGGTTGGCGTTGGTACAACCGGCGTTGCCTACGCGAGTTATTTTGGCGGTTGCTTAACTGTTGGTGGTGGCACCACCGGCGATGTACTTAACTTCTGCGACCCTCAACTGGCAAGTGTAGACCCGCCCAAAGCGGTTGATAACGACCTGCTCACATTTAAATTCGATAGTAATGTACAATCTACTTTGCTTGATGGCAATGATGATGTGCATTTATGTATAGATGCAACCATTACGGATACCGGTTCGGGCGCGACCCACACTGTACAGGTGTGCGACGGATCGGAAAAAACCAAGCTAAAGAAAATTTCTGCAGGAAAGTATGGCCTTACAATTTGGCCGCAGGGGTTTTTCGGCCTGACCGAAACAGAGGTTATTACCCGCATGAGTTATTATATAACCAATAATACAGGTGCGATAAAAGTAGGTTACCAAAACACGGCGGCACCCTTTACCTACAAATTTAAATGCGAATAACATACTGATATACAGATAATTATAATTGCTTTTTAGCCTTTATACAGATAATATAACATAGCTCAACTTCATCAATAACTAAAATCTGATTTTATGCTTTATTGTTACTTTAAGAAAAAATTTGCCGCAACCATCATAGTATCGCTTTTACTGGTGAATGCCGGTTACGCGGCTATGCAGGATACTACCACAGTGGTTAATATCCCTGCCGGTATGGTTG
>JBDSIC010000396.1:0-9616 GCA_039918195.1 Mucilaginibacter sp. | reverse complement strand
TAAACTTGCATAGTTCGCTTATAGAGGCTTTGCCCAGTTTGTTAAGGTCGTTCTCGTAATGGTGCAAAATGCGCTTGCCCAGTTCAACTGCCGACTCATCCCTGCTGCCCGAACCTATCAATATGGCTATCAGTTCGGCATCGGTTAACGACCGCCTGCCCTGCCCGCTCAATTTCTCGCGCGGCCGGTCTTCTTCGGCCCAGGCCTTTATGCTAATATGGCTGTCGTACTTTTCCATCCTGTCTGAATCAGAATTTACAGAATTTTAAAATTAGCAGAATTTGTCTGTTAATTTATCAAATCTTTAAATTCTGTCATTCTAAAATTCTGTAAATTCTGATCCAGACAAACAAAAAAAGGGATAACGCAGTGCGCTATCCCTTTCAATATGATTTTAATAAACCTTATTTTAAGCCGTTAACAAATTTTGTCAACTTTGATTTATTGTTTGAAGCTTTGTTTTTGTGAATAACATTCTTTTTAGCTAAACGGTCAAGCATTGATATTACTTTACCTAACAATTCGTTTGCATCGGTTTTAGTTGTTGCCGCCCTTAACCTTTTGATGGCATTACGGGTTGTTTTAGCCTGATACCTGTTACGCAGACGCTTCGCAGCGTTTGACCTGATCCTTTTTAATGATGATTTATGATTTGCCATTGTATAGCTTTGTTATTCTTCTAATTTTAAAGAGTGCAAATATAGGATGATAAATTTAATTTAACAAGCAATTTTTTAACATAAAATCTTTAAGCTTTTAACAACAATAATTTGCGACGAAACCAAGGCCGGTTTATTCTGCTAAATAATTTACATTGCTTATAATTGATGCACGATGCGCAGGCTTGTATTATCCATTCTTAGTGTGTTTATTATTACCCTATGCTCTTCATGGGGCTATTTCGCGCACTACCGTATAAACAGGCTGGCAGTAGCAACCCTGCCCAAAGGCATGAGCGCCTTTTACAAAGCCCACATAAGCTATATTACCGAGCATGCTATTACTGCCGATAAACGCCGCTATGTAGATTCGACCGAGATACCACATCACTATTTTAATGCCGACCGCTACGGCAGGCAGCCCTTTAAAACCATGCCCCGTAAGTGGAAGGATGCTGTTGCCAAGTATTCACAAGATACAATACTTAAAAATGGCACCCTGCTCTGGACCATACAGCAAAACTATTACTGGCTGGTTAAAGCCTTTAAAGAGCATGATACCACGGCCATATTACGCACATCGGCAAACCTGGCGCATTATGTAGCAGATGCACATGTGCCTTTACACCTTATTTTAAACTACGACGGGCAATTAACCGGTCAAACAGGCATCCACTCGCTATGGGAAAGCCGCCTGCCGGAGTATTTCAGCTATAAATACAATTTAAAACCGGGCAAGGCGCATTATATAGACAACCCGCTGACCGAGGCTTTTAAAATATGCCGCAGCTCATTCAACAGCGCCGACACCGTTTTACGAATGGAACGGATACTGAACAAGCGTTTTCCGCCCGATAAAAAATACGCCATGGTAAAACGCGGCAACAAAATGGTAAAAGATTATTCGGTTGAGTATTGCCGCGCCTACCATAAAATGCTTAACGGAATGGTAGAGCGGCGCATGTGCGCGGCCATACAAAGCGCTGGCAGTTTTTGGTTTTCGGCTTGGGTTGATGCAGGGCAGCCAACGTTAACCCCCTAGCCCCCTAAAGGGGGAATAAAAGCAAAGAAGATGTCATTTCGATAGAGCCGGTTGGGGTTGTGTGCGTGGCGCGAAAGAGAAATCTTCTAAGCCATGCAAAGTTTAAGAGCAGGGCGCAGAAGATTTCTCTCTACGTTCGAAATGACAAAGAGGATTTAATTACTTTTTTGCCGTCCGGCCTTTAATAGCTGCCCATACCGGCGGTATAACAGAGAAGACAATTATGGCTATCACTACCAGCGTAAAGTTTTTCTTCACGATTGGAATGTTACCGAAGAAGTAGCCTAAAAACAGGAAGCTTATTACCCATGCAAATCCACCTATAATATTATACCAGCTATACCTGCCAAATGGCATGCTGCCAACACCTGCAACAAAAGGCGCAATAGTGCGAATAATAGGCAGAAAACGGCTGAATATTACCGCTTTGCCACCATGCTTATCAAAAAATGCTTTGGTTTGTATATAGTAATCAAGCTTTAATATCTTGTTGTCTTCTTTAAACACTTTTGGGCCGAGGTAATTACCCAGCATATAGTTTACCGTATTACCGGCAAATGCCGATACGACAAGCAATATAGCCAGCACATATATATTCAACCCTGTTTGGCCACCTGCTATTAATGCACCTGCTGCAAATAATAACGAATCGCCGGGTAAAAACGGGGTTACCACAAAACCTGTTTCTGCAAAAATGATAATAAAGAGTATAAGGTACGTCCAGCCCTGGTAATCGTGTGTTATCTGTGCAAGGTGCACATCAATGTGCAGTATGAAGTCGAGAATTTGCTTTATAATTTCCACGTAGTATAGTTTTTACGCAAAAATATAAATAAATATGGCTACCGGTTAGTTAAAATTGCCGCGCCAAAAGCCGCGGTATCTGTACGGCCTGCCAAACCATAGGTGTATATGGTGTACAGCTTGCCGTCTTCAATGGCCGTGCGTTTTAATTCGGCCAGTGTTTTACTTTTATCTGCGGTTGGACCGATCCTCAGGTTATACAAGCCGGCGCTTAGTTCGATATACTCACTCACCTCTTTATATTTTTGGGCGACAAAAGCCTCTGTGCCATTGGCAGTAAGATCCAGCCCCGAACCCGTACCACCAACCGGCAGCGCGGCATTAACAAACCTTAGTTTTCCGCGGCCAACGCGCGGTACGGTACTGGTATCAACCGTAAAAATATAGGCGAGTGTATTGCTTACCCTTGAGCCTGTTATAAAAAGCGAATACCTGGTGCGTCGGCTTAGCTTAGTACTATCAATAGTAAGCAGGTTTACAACAGACCCGGTGTTTGCCGACCGTATCTGGAAAGGGGTGTCAATGGTATTTAAGCTGAAATAGCCCGAAGCAGTTGGATAATTAAAAGGACTGGTATTTTGCCTTAAAAAGTCGATGTACAAATTAACAGGCAGTATATCATAGCTTAAATTTAAAACCTGGTACTCTATTTTAGCTTCAACGGGGTTTATATTGCCCGTTTTGCCGCATGACGAAAACAGCAATGGCAGCAGCATTAGCCCGGCTGTAAACAGGGACAAGGAGAGTAAGATTTTACTTTTGTTATTTTTTTCCACTGTAATGCTGTTACTGGTTACTAATTAAACCTGCCCCAAACGCCGTATCACCACCTTGGCTCAACCGCCCCTTTGCAAATATGGTGTATCCCTGGCCGCTTTGCAAGGTTACCGTATCGGTAAAAATTACGCTTGACGAGCCAGCTCTTAATATTTTTAATTCCACATCGCCGGCGGTAGCACCCTTAAAGGCCGAACCGGATTTAAAAGCTATATTAGTTATGCTTGTTGTAACACTAACGCTGGTAGTATCCTCCTTTGGTACAATATTACGAACAGCGAGGTCAAGGTTTATGTTCTCGGGCGACGCATTAACAAACCTTACATTGGCCACATCGGCGGTATCAGGCGTAAAATCATCATTCAGCAAAAACGTTTCATCCAACGTTAAGCCTGTTACATACATCGAATAACTTCTTAAGGTATCTAAAGTTAAAGGCGTGTTTATTAATACATCCGGCGAGCCCATTCTTTTAAACTGGTAGTTTTGCAGGCCAGATACAACGGTCATGTATCCTGTTAAGCCGTTGGGGTACAAACTCGCTTCGTTATTTAAACGGTTGCCATTCTGAAAAATATTGAATACTTCGCCGGACGCGTTAGCTACCAAAAGGCCCGATACCGGCAAAACGGCGGGTGGCAGGTCATCCTTACGGCACGAAACAAATACTGCCAGTATAAATAAAATAAAAAGGGGTGCCCTAAATTTCATATGCTAATGTATAACGCTTTTAATAAAGTTTGGTATATCGGGCTATAAAAAAAGTCCGGCGCTTGGGGCCGGACTTTATATAAGTTTATAAAGTGGTTTAAAATTAGGCGTAGCTGTTAAGCATTACCGGCATTACCAGCATCAGCACATCTTCATTCTCGTCGCCGCCTTGTGGCAATAACAGCCCGGCGCGGTTAGGGGTCGACATTTCCAGCACAACCTCTTCGCTGCCCAGGTTCTTCAGCATCTCGATAAGGAAACGGGCGTTAAAACCTATCTCTATATCCTCGCCCTCGTACTGGCAGCTTAAACGCTCGTGCGCTTCGTTGGCAAAGTCAATATCTTCTGATGAGATGTGCAATTCGCTGCCGGTTATCTTTAACCTCACCTGGTGCGTTGTTTTGTTGGCATAAATAGCCACACGACTTAACGAGCCTAAAAACGACAGGCGGTCAATGCTTAATTTATTAGGATTATTTAAAGGTATAACAGCTTCGTAATCCGGGTAACGCTCGTCAATTAAACGGCAAACCAGGTTTATGCTGCCAAATTTAAAAAAGGCGCTGGTGTTGTTATATTCTACAGATACGTTTACATCATCAACCGGTAAAGCGGCCTTTAATAAGGTAAGCGCTTTTTTAGGCAGTATAAATGAAGTGGTACCGGCCGCTTTGGCATCCTTACGGCGGTAACGCACCAATTTGTGCGCGTCGGTAGCAACAAACGTTAAATAGTCTGTTGATAACTGGCAGTAAACGCCTGTCATGGCGGGGCGCAGTTCATCGTTGCTTACCGCAAAGATAGTTTTGTTAATGGCCTCGGCAAGTACCGATGCAGGCAAGCCAACTGATGACGCGTTTTCAACAACCGGTATCTTCGGGAAATCTTCGCCGTTCTCGCCGCTTAGCTTATACTTACCGTCGCCGGCACTTATTTCTATAGAGAACGTAGTATCATCTACCGAGAAAGCTACAGGCTGCTCGGGCAGTGATTTTAGTGTATCCAGTAATATGCGTGATGGGATGGCTATCCGGCCGTTCTCTTTCGCCTCAACCGACAATGAAGTGGTCATACTGGTTTGCAGGTCGGTTGCCGAGATGGTAAGGTTACCGTCTTTTATCTCAAACAAAAAATTCTCAAGAATAGGTAATACGGTACTATTGCTCAGGGCACCGCTAACAGCCTGTAATTGTTTGAGCAATGTTGATGTAGAAACAATAAATCGCATATATGTTAAAGTTGATCAATCAAAAGTATAAAATTTAACGGGCATACTTACGCCTGCGTAAATAATGTTGAAAAATAGCAAATATTAACACCAATACCAATGGTACAACAGTATTTATTATCTGCCAAAATAGTTTACCCTCACGTATCCGGGCACGGTCCAGCAATCGCAGTTGTATCTCTTTACCACGCAGTTCTATCAGGCCCGAATCATTCGCCATATAGTCGGCAATATTCAGCAGCAGGTTCTTATTGCTAAAGTTTTGTTGGGTATAATGATCGTACCCCAAAGGGTAAGGCGAGCCGTCAGTAGCTACCTCATTTTTAAACAGGTCGCCATCACTGAACACCATCATTTTGGTAGGCTTGCTGACTGGCAGCATCGCTATCTGCTCATTTACACCCACAGGTACCGGCCTGTTTTTAAAGCTTGAGATAAACTCACCTTCCAGTAATACTCCCACCATTTTTGGCGGGTTTTGAAATTCTGCCGGGGCGGGTTCCTGTTCCAATGCCTGTAACGACAGCATGTAGGGCGTATTTAGTTTTTTATTTAAAGGCGACGAGGCCAGCAGCACGGTTTTAGTTAGCCCCTTTGTTTCCAGCGTATCAATGGTAGACACAAACTGCCCCCTGATGCCATCTATATTTTTAACCACGGGGTGTTTTGAGAGTGGAATAAATACCGGGTAAAACAACCAGGGCGCCATTTGTATTTGTGCCTGCCCGCCTACATTGCCTGCTGCTACAGGTATTTGTGAGCAACTCATATCGGCCAGCAGGTCGTAATTGATGCGGATACCATAGCGGAACAGCTGGTCGTCAATATTCAGCTTTTTAGGGAATGCCAGTTGCTGCCCGCCCTTTCCGCGCAGGCTGTCAAGCTCGGCATTTACCTGGTCTATAGACCAAAGTACACGACCTCCCTGCATTATATATTGGTCAACCTTAAATTTTTCGGCTTCGGTAAACGGAGCGTCGGGTTTGGGTATCACCAGCAGGCTTATTTTTTCCAGGCTATCAAAAGGAATGGTATTCAGATCTATCCTGCCTATCAGGTAACCGTCGGACAGGGATTTGAAGGCATCATTTAGTTGGATGTTGCTTAGTTCTTTATGCCCTTCGGTAAAACCTATACGGGGTTTGCCGTTGCCGGTAGCCTTTTTTATGGCTGATGTAAAGACGTATTCTAAATTTTGTATTGAATTGTTCAGCACTTCGTCCGGCGACAAGCCGATGCGGGTTTGCAGCAGCTTAACAGGTATCTCGCGGTTGTTGGCGGCCACCATCGCCGCAGGGAATATGATCTTTTGCGATAAGCCATCGTCAGTTTTAATACTCAGGTTGGTGGCATCAATACCCCGGTCCTGTAATTCCTGTATCCTGCTTTCCTGTTCTTCTGCAGATAGCGTAGTTAACGGGTCAACAAATTCAAACTGCAGGTCGCCGTGACTGTACGAGCCGAGGTCGATGAGCATATCTTTTGCAGCCTGCTGCAGACGCTTAAAACCTGCGGGTAAATTATCGCCTTGCAAATACACAATCACCTTAACCGGCGCGGCCAGGCTATCCATAATATTACGGCTTGCTGCTGATATGGTGTACCGCTTCTCTTTGGTAAAATCGAACCGGGTAAATGCCAGTTGCGACAAAACAATAACCGCTAACAATGCGCCTAAAAATCGCGGCACCAGGTTTCCCTGTATTTTTTTACCCCGTTGCTTTACCAGTATAAATAATGTAAGCCATATAAACGCGCCGGCAAGTACCATGAAATAGGCCAGGTCGCGGGTATCCAGCACGCCACGGCTCACCGATTGATAATGCGCTGTAATGCCCCAGTTTTGCAGCCCCAAATTTTGCAGCGACAGCATTTGGCTGAGCGAGTCAAATCCGCTGTAAAAAAAGAAACATAAAAAGACTGCTATGGTAAATGCGATGATCTGGTTTTTACTTACCGAAGATGCGAACAGGCCAATGGCTGCAAAGCCCGCGCCCAGTAAAAACAGGCCGATGTATGAACCTATTACCGCGCCGGTATCAATATTGCCGGCAGGGTTGCCTAAATGGTATACCGAATAGTAATAAACAAGTGTTGGCACCAATGCAAAAAGCACCAGTATAAGGGCTGCAAAGTATTTACCAAGTACAATTTGCAGGTCGGTTAAGGGACGGGTAAGCAGCAGTTCGAAGGTCCCTTCCCTGCGTTCTTCGGCCAGCGAGCGCATGGTGATGGCCGGGATAAGGAACATGAACAGGTAGGGTGCGATGTTGAACAACCCCTCTAAACCCGCATAACCATTCTCTAAAATGCTGGTATCGGGAAATACCCACAAAAACAAACCCAGCATCAGCAGGAACGCGCCTATAGTAATATAGGCTACCAGCGAACTGAGATAGGAAGTAATTTCTTTTTTAAGGATTGAAAGCACAGTAAATATGAACAGTCAGCCCGAAATTACAACAATAAAATGCTAAAGCAAAAGTTGTTTTTGGGATAAAGAACTAACTTGCTATCAGAAACCGAAGCCAAGGCCTAATGCTACCTGGCCAATTGTATCGTCCTTTTTTAACGGGTTTGTGGCGTATTTTACTTTCGACCATGACTCATAACGGAGATTCAATTCAAAGCCGCCTGTAAAAGTGTAACCCAGCGATGGTGAGTAAATAAATGCCGTACTCTTACCACCTTCGGTAAAAATTGCAACCCCGGCCTGTCCTTCAAAGAAAAAGCTCTCATCAAAATAATACCGTAAACCTCCTTTAACCGGAATAGCAGCTACATCAAACGCGGTAGTGTATGTAATACCTTTAGATGTGGTAAGCGTATGATTTTTACCGTGCAGGTAGGTATAACCGGCAGCCCCGGTCAGGAAAAGGTTATCCGCTATCAATATATTAGCTTTTAAGCCGGTGTTAATGGCAAAGTAGTATTTGTGGCTTGCGTCGCCAATGGGTAGCCCCCCACCCAATTCAAGGCTGAACCGGCTTTTATCTTCTGATTGTGCAATTGCATTACACACCATTATACAAACAAAAAAGATGGGTAGTAGTAATTTTTTCATATATTAAGTTTAGCGCAATATAAATGTAAATACCATTTATCAACAACTAAATATCAAAAAAGATTTACGTTAAGTGCCAATAGGTTTAGGTTCTCTAAAAGCTTTAAATCAGCAGGTGGTATCAGCCAAAAACAGTTGCACAAAAAAGCCCTCCCGAAATATCGGGAGGGCTTCTAAATTTTAGCAATGGTTTCAGGCTTAGAACCTGTAAGCTAAACGAAGAGCTGCTAAACTTGTGCTGCCATTTTTAGACCAGGTTTCGTAACGTACACCTGCTTCAAAACCACCTGCAAAAGTGTAACCAATACCGGGAGCATAAGCAAATGCTGCACCGCTGTTAGGTTTTTTTGTAAAAAAAGCTGCACCAGCCTGGGCCTCACCAAAGAAACCTTCGCTGAAGTAGTATTTTAACCCGGCTTTTACGGGTACAACACCACCACTGCCACCACCAGCACCTTTGTATTTTAAGCTGGTGTAACCTGCTGTGATAGTAACAAACAAATTGTCAGCTACCGGCTGGTCATACTGTAACGAACCGCCTAAAGCAGAAGAATAAGCATCTTTGGCACTACCTACAGGTAAACCTGCCTCAAAGCCAATACTGAACTTACCACCATCCTCAGATGATTGTGCAAATGAATTTAAAGCTGCGCCGCCTAACACGACTAATGCCAGTAAAAATTTTTTCATGATTTTTAATTGTTAAATGAATTTAAGTTATTTTTTCGAGGCAAATATTAGCATTTATTTTTAATACCCAAATCAGAAAGAAATTAACATATCAACATTTGAAGCAATAACAGCATTGAAAAGCTATAATTATTGCGATAATTATAATAAATCACATCAATGCTTATCAAACCATAGCTTATCTATATTTTGGATCATCCAACCAGGCTTATTACCGGGCATATTATATATGTTTTTTAATAGGTATTGCTAACTATTGGTAAGCTGTATAAAAATGGTTTCGAGCGACGTTACGCCGCTTTTTTCTTTTAACCCCTGCAAGGTATCATTGGCAACTATTTTACCCTTATTAATAATAATAATACTGCTGCACACCGCCTCCACCTCTTGCATAATATGGGTTGACAGGATGATGGTTTTGGTTTTACCCAACTCAGTTATCAGCTGCCTTATGCCTATCAGTTGGTTTGGGTCGAGGCCGGAGGTTGGCTCATCCAGTATCAGCACTTCGGGGTTGTGCAATATGGCCTGCGCCAGGCCTACGCGCTGCCGGTAACCTTTAGATAACTGTCCTATTTTTTTATGCTGCTCGGGCCCAAGCCCGGTTTGTTCAATTACTTCCGCTATTTTTTTTGCTGGCT
>JBDSIC010000395.1:0-3767 GCA_039918195.1 Mucilaginibacter sp. | reverse complement strand
CACTAAGTATGCCCAGGGTGGCGTTGCTGTGGTTGTTGATAAGAAGGAAGATTCGTTTGAAAAGCACATACAGGACACCTTAATTGCCGGCGACGGCCTGTGCGACCCAACAGTGGTAGAAGCCGTTGTTAGGGAAGGCCCGGAGAGAATACGTGAGATAATTGACTACGGAACTAATTTTGACAAGACTAACGAAGGCATTTACGACCTGGCAAAAGAAGGCGGCCACTCGGAATTTCGTGTGTTGCATTATAAGGATATCACCGGGTTTGAAATTGAGCGTGCTTTACTGGAAGAGATACATAGTAATCCCAATATAGAGATACTGACCCACTACTTCGCTGTTGACCTTATAACCCAGCACCATTTGGGCGCGTTTGTAGATAAGTCCTCAAAAGATATTATATGTTATGGCATTTATGCCTTTAATACCGAAACCAAGACGGTTGAAAAGATACTATCGAAGGTAACCGTAATGGCTTCGGGGGGTGCCGGGCATATCTATTCGGTAACCACTAACCCAACCATAGCCACTGGTGATGGTGTGGCCATGGTGTACCGCGCCAAAGGCAAGGTGCGTAATATGGAGTTCATCCAGTTTCACCCCACGGCTTTGTATAATCCCGGAGAATACCCGTCGTTCCTGATATCGGAGGCTGTACGCGGCTTTGGCGGCGTATTAAAGCGTACCAACGGCCAGGAGTTTATGCAGGAGTACGACGAACGCAAGTCCCTCGCTCCGCGCGATATTGTGGCACGGGCTATAGATGCTGAAATAAAAAAATCGGGCGAGGATTTTGTTTATTTGGATATACGCCACCGCAGTAAAAATGATATACTACAGCACTTCCCTAATATCTACGCCAAGTGTTTAGAGATGGGCTTAGATATGACCAAAGACATGATACCCGTAGCCCCGGCCAGCCATTATATGTGTGGTGGGGTGTTAGTTGACCATGCCGGCAAGTCATCTGTCATGCGCTTATATGCTTGCGGCGAGTGTGCCTCTACAGGGCTGCATGGGGCAAATAGGCTGGCCTCAAATTCACTGTTAGAGGCACTGGTATTCGCGCACCGTATTTATGAGGATGCTATCAACACTTTTGATAAAGGCAGTATCCCCGAAAACATACCCGACTGGGATGAAAAAGGTGTCATGCTATCCAACGAAGATATATTGGTAACCCACAACATCCGCGAAATGCAGAAGTTGATGAATGACTATGTGGGTATCGTACGCTCCGATTTCAGGCTGGAAAGGGCCATGCGCCGCTTGGGTTTACTGTATGAAGAAACCGAGGAATTTTATAAACGCACCAAACTATCGGTAAAACTTTGCGAGCTGCGTAATTTGATACAGGTATCGTACATCGTGGTAAAATCAGCAATGCTGCGTAAAGAAAGCCGTGGGCTGCATTATACAACTGATTACCCGGAGCATGCGGCGGAGTTGGAGGATACGGTATTTTAAGTATTAAAAAGCCCTCCCTTATGGGGAGGGTTGGGTGGGCCTGAGCGAAAAACGGGGTTCGAACCCGCGACCTTCAGTTTGGGAAACTGATGCTCTACCAGCTGAGCTATTTTCGCTTAAAATATATCGTCAAACATAAAAAAAATTAGTAAGCACAGCAACAATCACTCATTCAATAAATCACTCATTCACTCAATAAAAAATGCCCCTTATACTACCCGTAAAAAACAAATACCCTGCTTGGGGAAACGACTGCTATATAGCCGAAAATGCTACCATTGTTGGCGATGTGGTGCTGGGCGATAATTGCTCGGTTTGGTTTAACGCAGTGGTGCGCGGCGATGTGCATTATATTAAGGTGGGCAATAATACCAATATACAGGATGGCGCCATCATCCATGCCACGTACTTAAAGGCGCCAACTAACATAGGCAGTAACGTATCCATTGGCCACAATGCCATTGTGCATGGCTGTACGCTGCAGGATAATGTGCTTATAGGTATGGGTGCCATCGTGATGGACCATGCCGTGATCGAGGAGTTTGTTATCATAGCGGCCGGTGCTGTTGTGCTTGAAAATACCGTGTGCGAAACGGGTTACCTGTATGCCGGCACACCGGCAAAAAAGATAAAGCCTATTACCGACGAGCAGCGTGAATTGCTGAAGCGGCTACCCAATAATTATATCATGTATTCAGGCTGGTTTAAGGAGTAACAGGCTCTTTGGGTATGGCAAATGCTTCCTCTGCATCCCAGTTAGGCCTTAGGGTTAATTCCTTTTCATATATCCAGATGTTTTCGGGCTGCCGCTTTTGGCGGATGTTACCGCTGTCCCAGCGACCGTTTTTATTGGTATCGTAAATAACCTTGATGGTATACTTGCCCGTTATGTAATTGTTGTAGACCAACGAGGCATTCTTAGTGATCACATCCGACCGCATCAGGTTTTTTTCGTCCTTGTACAATTCAACTATGTATGATCTATTGAGTTCCGGCACAGCTACCTTTAAGGTTAATATGCTGTAATTTTCTGGTTTGTCTATGGTGAAGGTCCGTAGGCCCTTTTTATTTTTCTCGCCAAAAATATTGGTCAACGCGTTGTCTTCAAACGTTAGGGTGTAGCTTACATTCTGCTTCCAGCGGTATTTTAAAAGCAGCCTTCGGGCCAGCGTATCCTTTACCAGGGTATAGTTGGTCACAATTGCCGAGTCCTCTTTTAGAGATATCAGCGCGGTATTAAAACTCTCTACCGGTAAATTAGATATTACCTGCAAATCGTTACCCGGCTTTAGTTTATTGTCGCTGCCTAAATTAAAGCTGATATTTACTGTTTTTGCAAAGGTTTCCTTCCTGTTTTTACGCAATGTTACCGTATCAATTGGTTTGTTATTATCTGATAATGAAACCATTAACGAGTCAAAATCCATATTGCGCATGTATACCATGGCGGTATCTTTTTTATTGCTGAACTCCACTATCTTTTGCGCATCAAAGCCCGGTGGGGCCAATATTTTAAGCGATGGGTTTACCAGTTGCCTGTTGAATGACAACAGGATCTTACCATCGCTGTCGAAACGCCGCTCCACAAACCTGAAGTTCTCCGGTTGCTGCAAAAACAGGTTAAGCTGGATATTCGAAGTATCTGTTGTTAGGTTGATGGTATCTTTTATAAAGGCAACAAGCTCCGTTTCATTATCATATATCTTATTGGGGCTTGTTTCTTTTAACGCATATATCGTGTATTTATCTTCCCGCAAATTATTCAGGCTGAAGTTGCCCGAGGAATCTGTCGTGGCAAATATGGAAGGCTTCTTTTTTTTATAGAAAAGGGAATCCCTATTTAGTGGGAACAGCATCACCGTTACGTCCTTTTCTTTCTCCAGCGTTTGGGTATTGGTAACAGTACCGGTAATACTCAGCGAATCGATATGCGGACCGGTAGAAAAAACGTAGGTAAAATTCTTCATGGCATTCGCCTCGTTAACATCAACAATGGCCTTGCCAAAATTTATTACGTAGGTAGTGTTTTTTTGCAGCGAATCTTTAAACTCTATAACCAGGTTCTTCTTGCGGACCTTATACTCGGGCAATTTTTCCTGCGCCGGGCTAATGCTTATTTCCTGGTACTGGTTGGTCAGTTTATAAAATTCGTCAAACTCCATTTCAATTTCTTTAAAATTGAAATTCCGTGTCATGTTGGGCGGCGTGGCTTTTAAAAGTTTGGGCGGGGTGAGGTCGCGCGGCCCGCCCTCCGGCCTTTGCATGTTGGCGCAGCCCGCCAGCAACACAATTGCCA
>JBDSIC010000394.1:0-3324 GCA_039918195.1 Mucilaginibacter sp. | reverse complement strand
CGGTAATCAATTACAAGGTCATTCAGGTCGTAATCGCCTTTTGCGGGCCAGTTATCCTCAAATGCTACTTGTGCATAGGCATCTTTAGATGGGAAATAGCTGGTATAAGCTCTTTCAGGATCTTTAGGATATTCGTCCTGGTCATCGTTCACACCGTCACCATCCTGGTCTTTACCGGTATCTACAGATGGCACGCCATCAGGCGAAATACCTTCTACAGGGTTTGAGGTGGCGTAGAACACCAAATCATTAAAGTCATTATCTGAACCACCGTCTCTTGGCAGGTCTTCAAAACCTATCAGGAACAATTCGTGTGCCGCATCAAATAACACGACAGTGTGTTTTTTCAGTGCTCCATCTTTTTCAGGGTTAAGTGCGTCGTCAGAAAAATAACGTGGTTTGTCCGTATCAATATCTGTACCTGTCCAAGCATCGCCAATTAAAATAAAGGCTATTGATGTGCCTGCTTCAAAGCGGCCTAACGAGATTTTGTCACCAGCATTTAAGCCACCGCCCGAACCGGAATTAGAAGCGTTAGGGAATACATATTTAGCGTTTTTAATATCTTTTTCCCTGGTTGGTTTATCACCTGTTTTGTAGGTGTAATAAGCCAGTGTATTTTTGTTACCGGCACCTTCAGATACATAAGTGATCCAAACATCTGATTGCTCAACTATGTTTAGGGTAGATGTTACTTTGCTGTCAAGATATTCAGGGTGTGTTTCCGGCAGCGGGGCAGATTCAGGTAACGATGCATTGATATTCTTTAGTAAAGAAGCATCGATAGCATCACCTTTTTCAAGTAAGTATTTAGGCCTGCCTAAGCTAAACGGGTAATCGTCATCGTCCACTACTGCGTCCGTGGTGTTTTTGTAAGGCGATGGGTATGAAAAACTAATAGGGCTGTTTGCAAAAGTGCGAAGGCTGGCTGTAGCTAACTTAGCAGTAGCATTAGCCGAAGCAACAATATCGCCGCTAAAGCCCGTTTTACCGCCCAGTACCGCGGTTATGGAACTACCATTTATTTTGGCAGTAGCATAACGTATCAAGCCGGCAGATAAAGGGTCTATCACCAATTGCTGCAAGCCAGAGGCTACGCTAACAGTTGCCTGCAGTTTACCTGCGGCGTTAGTAAAGCCGGTATAAATAGCACTGCCATTAGTTGTTTTAGCGGGGTTATAAATATTCACTTTAACGCCTGCCAGCGGCTGATCGTTATTAGCGCGTAGGGTTACATCAATGGCAATGTCTGTCGAGGTTTTAAAGTTAAACCCATCAGGAGCAATTTTATCAACCGGAACAACAGGGATTATCCCTGTTGAAGGACTGTCTTTTTTACAAGATGCTAAACCTGCAATACCGGTAATAAACAGGTAGGTAAATAATTTCTTCATATTAATTTATTAGACTGGTTTATACGCAGTTTTACAATTTTAGTTCCAAATATATTTTCAGCCGTTTTTATACTTAAAAACACATGCCACAGTATATTAAAAATATTTACCGGGGGAATAAATTCCTCATATGAACTAATTAAATACCCATTTTAAGGTAAAAACCTATTAATATTATTATCCGAACTAATAATACATACGTAAATAGTATATAAAAGATCTCTATTATTTATTAAGCAGAATGGCTTTTTATTGATCAAGAAGCGCTTTCAGGCTTTCCAGCGTATCGGCTTCTTCTTTGGGTTTATCGTGCCGCCAGCGCAATATGCGCGGAAAGCGCAGGGCAATGCCCGATTTATGGCGGGTTGATCTGTTGATGCCCTCAAACCCTATCTCAAAAACCAGTTCAGGTTTTACCGTACGCACCGGGCCGAATTTTTCGAGGGTATTGCGTTTTACAAAATAATCTACCTTGTTTATTTCCGCATCGGTAAGGCCCGAATAGGCTTTGGCAAAGGGCACCAGCTTATCGCCGTCCCATACGGCAAAGGTATAGTCGGTGTACAGGTCGGCGCGGCGGCCGTGGCCTTTTTGAGCATATATCATTACGGCATCAACCGATAGCGGGTCTATCTTCCACTTCCACCAGTCGCCCCTGCGGCGGCCAACCTGGTAGGTGGCGTTCTTGCGCTTCAGCATAATGCCTTCCGCGGTCATAGCCCGCGATTGCTCGCGAACGGTTTCCAATTCGTTCCAGCTATCAAACTTTATCAGTGCTGATATGCGGAAAATTTCAGAAAACTCAGTTACCGACTGCAAGCTTTCCAGTATCTCCCGCCGTTCCGCTTGTGTTTTGTAGCGGATATCTTCGCCGCCGTATTCCAGGCAATCGTAGGCAATTACCGCCACGGGGCTTTCCTCCAGTATTTTTTTGCTCAAGTTTTTACGGCCGATACGGGTTTGCAGCACATTAAACGGCAGCGGCCTTTCATTAGCAAAGCTTAATATTTCTCCATCCAGCACCGTACCATCGGGCAGGGCATTTAAAAAGTGGTGCAACTCGGGGAATTTTTCTGTAGCAAGGTCTTCTCCCCGGCTCCAGATAAATATTTTGCCATCGCGTTTTATCATCTGCGCGCGTATACCGTCCCACTTCCACTCGGCCTGCCACTCGTTGGCTTCGCCCAAAGCGGTTTGCAGTTCATCCGGTGTTTTCTTTTTTTCAGATGTTTCCTGTATGGGGTATGCCAAAAAGAAAGGATATGGACGCGATATGTCATCCGCTGCGCCCTGCTCCTGTATCAGTTGCTGGTAATGGTAGGTTTCGGGCATCCAACTGCCCATAATGCGGTGGGTAAGCGTAGCAGCCTCTATCCCAGTAATATCTGCCAGCGCCTTTATCACCAAGTTTTGCGACACCCCTACCCTGAAACTCCCCGTAAGCAGTTTATTAAAAACAAATCGCTCCTGCGTGTCCAGCATAGCCCACGATTCGGTCAGCCAAAGCTTGCGTTCTTCTTCGGGTTTTTTTGCCACCTCGTTTATCTCGGCCACCCATTCCGATAGTGTTTTGTTACTGCCCGTGGTACTTGCCGGCATCAGCAGCGACATGGTTTCTGCCAGGTCGCCTACTATGTGGTAACTTTCCTCGAACAGCCAGGCCGGGATATTAGAAAGTTCCACTGCCCAATTACGAACCAGCGTAGAGTTAATGGGCCGCTTTGGCCGCCTGCCGGTGAACAATGCCAGCATGTGCATTTTATCTGAATCGGGTACGCTGATAAAATAGTCCTTCAGCACACGTACCTTTTCGTTGGTTTTGTTGGTTTCGTCGAGCGAAAGGAAGAGTTGGGCGAATGCTTTCATAGTGCGGCCCCTTCTGCCTCACCTAATCCGATAGCTATCGGATCCTCTCCAAAGGAGAGGACTT
>JBDSIC010000393.1:0-5423 GCA_039918195.1 Mucilaginibacter sp. | reverse complement strand
ATTCGGGCGAGGGCAGATGTGTTCAGTTTGAGGCAAACGACTATATAACGTTTGATGATATTAACTTAAAAGGCATTTCGCTGCTTGGCTTACGGATGCAAAAACTTACCAATAAGAACGTGGTGTTAGAAGTGCATGCAGATAGTAAAGACGGGCCGCTCATCGGTACAGTTACTATGCCTGATGGTAAAGGCTATAAGGACATTGATATGGCTGTTAAAGACCCCGGCCGCCTGCATGACCTGGTCTTTATAGTAAAGGGCGAAGCTGAAAATGTGTTGCTAAGTTTATCGTGGATGGAGTTTAAAGCCGGTAAGTAGTTGGTGCTGTTACAGGCCGGAGGCTTGGTCATAGTTGTCACTCGGCTGGAGCCGAGCGACTGCGGTGAGGTATTGACACTAATCTCTGATCACCAACCTCTAATCACTAATTACTAACTCACTTCTTCTTAACAAACTTTTTACCACCTTTTTTTGGCTCTTTGCCTGCATCGCCGGCAAGTGCCTTTACTTCTTCAAAGGTTAAGGCTAATGGGTCTTTGTCCTTGGGTATCTTTACGTTTTGTTTTCCAAATTCTATGTAAGGTCCCCATCGGCCATTCAATATTTTCACCTCGGGATCTTCATCAAAGGTTTTTATCAGCTTCTCGATATCTTTCTTACGCTTTTCGTTGATAAGCTCGATAGCCAAATCTTCACCTACATCATGCGGGTCGACACCCTTTGGTAGCGAATAGAACGCACTGTTATGCCTGATGTACGGGCCGAATTTACCTATAGCCACCGTCATGTCCTTGTCCTCGTACACACCCACTTTTTTAGGCAGCTTAAACAATTCAAGTGCCTCTTCTATGCTGATAGTTTCGATGCTTTGGCCGGTACGCAGGCTTGCATACAGCGGCTTTTCGCCGGTGGTTTCGTCAGCTTCGCCAACTTGTACAAACGGGCCGTAGCGGCCTATACGTACCGACATTTTCTTGCCACTCTCGGGGTGTACGCCTAAATCGCGTTCGCCACGGGCTTTATCAGCTGTTTCAATGGTATTCTCAACGTCTTTATGAAAGGGGTCATAGAACTTGCGGATCATGTCCGTCCAGTTCTTCAGGCCACTCGCTATCTCGTCGAATTGCTTTTCAACACTGGCCGTAAAGTTAAAATCAACAATGCCGTTAAAGTGCTGTACTAAAAAGTCGTTCACCACGGCGCCAATATCTGTAGGGAACAACTTGCCGCGCTCGGCACCGGTGTTCTCTGTTTTTTCTTCTTTGGTGATGTTGCCGCCTTTCAGCGTTAACACACGGAATTGCCTTTGTTTGCCCTCGCGCTCTTCCTTAACCACATAACCACGGTTTTGTATGGTGGATATGGTAGGGGCATAGGTAGACGGGCGACCAATACCCAGCTCTTCTAATTTTTTTACCAGGCTCGCCTCTGTATAACGGGCCGGCGGGCGTGAGTATCTTTCTGTTGCCGATAACTCCTGTAAACTAAGTAACTGGCCCGGGGCTAAAGGCGGCAGTATAGCGTTGTCGCCATCCTGCACGCTGGTATCGTCATCCTCATCGCTCGACTCAAGGTAAACCTTCAGGAAGCCATCGAATTTCATTACCTCGCCATTGGCTACCAATTCATCTTTACGGGTTGATATGCTGATCCTTGCAGTGGTTTTCTCAAACTGTGCTTCAGTCATCTGCGAAGCGATGGCGCGCTTCCATATCAATTCGTACAAGCGTTTTTCGGCACTATCGCCGTCAATGGTATGCTTGTCAAAATACGTAGGCCTTATGGCTTCGTGGGCTTCCTGTGCGCTGGCACTTTTGGTTTTATATTTACGGTACTGGTGGTATTTTTCGCCAAAAGCACTGTTTATCTCTTGTTGGGCTGCTGCTAAAGCGGTTTCCGACAGGTTAACCGAATCGGTACGCATATAGGTAATGTTACCCGCCTCATACAGTTTTTGCGCTACCGACATGGTACGCGATACCGAATAGCCCAGCTTGCGGCTGGCCTCCTGCTGGAGGGTAGATGTGGTGAAAGGTGCGGCCGGGGAGCGCTTGGCCGGCCTGGTATCCAGTGATTTTACATTGAAAGCCGCATCAATGCAATCCTGCAAAAACTTTTCTGCATCTTCCTGTTTGCCAAAACGCTCGGCCAGTTCAGCTTTGAATGCCTCTTTGCCTTTACCAAATATGGCCACTATCTTAAACGCGGCCTCGCTTTTAAATTTATTTACCTCGCGTTCGCGGTCAACTATCAGCCTCACCGCTACCGATTGTACCCGGCCTGCCGAAAGTGATGGTTTAACTTTTTTCCATAAAACAGGGGATAGCTCAAAACCCACCAGCCTGTCGAGCACGCGGCGCGCCTGCTGTGCATTTACCAGGTTGTAATCTATTTTACGCGGATTTTCGATAGCGCGCAAAATGGCGGGCTTGGTTATTTCGTGGAATACAATACGTTTGGTGTTGGCCTCTTTTAAGTTTAAGGTATCAAAAAGGTGCCATGATATGGCCTCACCCTCGCGGTCCTCGTCCGATGCCAGCCAAACCATATCGGCTTCTTTAGCTAACTTTTTTAACTCGCTTACTACCTGCTTTTTATCGGCAGGTACTTCGTATTTTTGTTCAAAGTTATTGTTGATATCAATCGCGTCTTCCGACTTCACTAAATCGCGGATATGGCCGTAGCTCGACTTTACAGTAAAGTCCTTACCAAGATATCCCTCGATGGTTTTGGCCTTGGCCGGTGATTCAACAATCAGTAAGTTTTTAGCCATTCAAGCTTTTAATTTTGTGCAAATAAAACATAAAAAAGGGAAACGCGGGTTTGTTTTTTGAAAACGTTGTAAAGTTGGAAGGTTTTAATGTTGAAATGTTGTGAGGAAACTGTTGTAAAGTTGCAAAGTTTTAATGTTGAAATGTTGCGAACAGGTTGAAGAAGAAGATAACCTTCCAACTTTACAACTTTACAACAACATTTACAACAAAAATCCCCCGCCCAGCAAATCATTCCCTTCGTAAAAAACAGCCGACTGGCCGGGTGCTATACCTGATACATTATGGTTAAAATCTACTTTCATGTGTTCGCCAACCTGTACTATGGTGCTTTCGGTGCCGGCATCTTTATAACGTATCTTGGTAATAGCCTCTAAAGGCTCACTTATCGTTTCGTATTTTATCAGGTTAAGGTTTTTCACCCAGGCCTCTTTACGTTCAAGCTCATCGGCTGTGCCTAAAGTAACCGTGTTGGTTGCCGGGTTTATGCCCGTAACAAACATGGGTTTACCTAAAGCTATGCCCAAACCTTTGCGCTGGCCTATGGTATAAAAGGGATATCCTTCGTGCTTGCCTACTACGGTGCCGTCTGTAAGTACATAATTGCCGCCGGCAACACGTTCCTCCAGGTCTTCTACCTTGTGGCGCAAAAAGCTCCGGTAGTCGTTATCGGGTACAAAGCATATTTCGTAGCTTTCGCTCTTGCCTGCAAGTTCCAGTTGGCCCATATCAAGCGCCATTTGCCTAATTTCGGGTTTGGAGAAGCTGCCAAGGGGAAATTTGGTACGCGCTAAATTTTGCTGAGATACACCCCAAAGCACGTACGACTGGTCCTTATTGACATCCTTGCCCTTGGAGATCACATACCTGCCATTGTCATGCTCGCGAATATTAGCGTAATGCCCGGTGGCAATAAATTCGCAATCCAGTTTATCGGCACGCTTTAATAGTGCTTCCCATTTTATATGCGTATTGCATAGCACACATGGGTTGGGGGTGCGGCCGGCAAGGTATTCATCAACAAAGTTGTCAATTACAAAATCGCCAAATTCGCTGCGTATATCTAATATATAATGCGGAAAACCGTAACCAACAGCCAATGCACGGGCATCGTTAATGCTATCCAGGCTGCAGCAGCCGGTTTCCTTAGTGCTCGTGCCCGATGAGGCATAGTCCCATGTTTTCATGGTGAGGCCTATTACTTCGTAACCTTGTTCGTGCAGCATTACTGCTGCAACAGAGCTGTCAACCCCGCCGCTCATGGCCACTAATATCCTTCCGTGCTTACTCATATCAGCTGCAAAGGTACAGCTTTAATTTTTTATGCTGAAAAGTGATTGGTCAGCACAGGGTAAAATGGGGGAGGGATGGGCACTATCGTCCGGAGGGACTGTGTGTAAAGTTCTATTAGGATTAAAAAGGTTTTTCAGGACAGGTCAAATTCCGCAGTGTGATCCAAAATGTTCTCGGTGTGTTCCAAAGTGTTCACGGGCGTGTTCCAAAATGTTCACGGAGGTGTTCCAAAGTGTTCACAGGATGTTCACGGTGTTCCATCTTCAAAAAATGAACACTTTGGAACACTTTCCCGATAAATGTATCCGTGTTTTAGTGGTAAATAGCAAAAATCGACACTTAACTAAAAGTTAATTTAAATTGTAAATCAAATTGTTAAGCAGGTTATATAAATCTATGATTTATATATACCGAAATTGTTAAGCCACAAAAACAGTTTTGATATTTACAAACTCATGTATGCCGAACAACCCCAGTTCGCGCCCATATCCTGATTGTTTGATGCCACCGAAAGGCAGCCGCGGGTCTGATTTTACAAGTGTATTCACAAAACACGAGCCGGCCTCTATCCGGGTGGCGGCCAATAGCTCGCCGTGCTTTTTATCTTTGGTAAATACCGCCGCGCCCAAACCGAACACGCTTTTGTTGGCAAGCCGTATGGCATCATTTTCATTCTTGGCCGATATGATGGCTGCCACCGGTCCAAACAGTTCTTCTATAAAAGCGATGTTATCTTCTTTTACTTTAGTGAGGATGGTTGGCGGGTAAAACGCGTTATTCCCTTTGGGTACCTCGCCGCCTAAAATACATTTGGCCCCCTGCTTTATGGACTGCTTTACCTGCTTGTGCAATTCATCGCGCAGGTCAACCCGTGCCTGCGGACCAACATCAATTCCAACTTCAAACGGGTCGCCCATTTTTTTGGACCTCATCTTTTCGAGGAAGAGCCGGGTAAACTCTTTTTCAACCGCCTTAACCACAATAAACCGTTTAGCTGCAATGCAGCTTTGCCCGCTATTGATAAGGCGGCTGGTAACACATACTTCAGCAGCTTTTTCCAGGTCGGCATCTTCCAGTATAATGTATGCGTCGCTGCCGCCTAACTCCAAAACGGTCTTTTTTATTAGTGAGCCGGCTTTTTGGGCCACTTTCATGCCCGCCCCCGTGCTGCCGGTAATGGTAACGGCTTGTATATATTTATTCTCTATGATGCGATCCACCTTGTTGCTACCCACCAGCAGGGTTTGAAACACATGCTGAGGGAATCCCGAGTCCTTAACTATATCTTCTATCGCCAAAGCACAGCCGGGTACGTTAGAGGCATGTTTAAGCACGCCGCAGTTGCCGGCAGCCAGCG
>JBDSIC010000392.1:0-5236 GCA_039918195.1 Mucilaginibacter sp. | reverse complement strand
CCATAAACTGCAGGATATGACCCGGTAACGCTTTTAACATCCGAGCGCCCGTCCTCGTTCTTCCAGCCCACACCATAGGCAAGGTCATCCTGGTGGCCAAACATGATGCCTTTTTCCTGTAAGTTAAACAAGTTCTCAAGTAACGTTTTGGTTTCCTTGGTGGCCTTAATATCCGAAACAAATGATTGCTGTGCGATGGTGCTGTTAAAAAAAGGATATAATAAAAATATAATGATAAAACCGAATTTCATGAACGCGAAAAGATTTTTTATTAATAAATGCATTAGCCTTTTAAACGGTTTCGGCGAAGCAGAGTTGCCCCATTTTGAAATTATTTCTTTCAATACGTTTATTGCACCAATATCAAAAAAAAACCATAACTTTATCTATATAATTTATTAAAGATGAGCCGTTTTTTAAAAGTTCTTTTTTATGTTATCCTTATCATTGTAATCTCTTTGATAGGTATCATATTATTTAAGCAAAAACCCGAGATCCAAATCGTATTTTATTTTGCAGCGGCAGGTATTTTGCTATATGCGCTTATTGTTGATGAGTTGTTCCCTAACAAAAGCTTAACCAGCAAAAAGCGTATAATACACGAAAACCGGAAACAACAAAGCGACCTTTAAAATCGCTTTATTTATTCCGGTAATTAAAAAATCTTTTTTCTTTAGTTACAAAGTTTCCCGATGGAGTCATAAGCTTCTTTCAGGCCAAATTCACCCGCCTTACTCAAGTCAAGGCAGCCATCATCCTTCTCTCCGCCCCCTATTTTAGCCAGGCCACGCAGGTAAATAACCCATCGGTCTCTAGTATTGTAAGCTAATGCCGTGTTATAATCGGCTATGCCGCCTATGTAATCTTTCAGCATCACTTTAGCTTCGCCTCGTTTTATGTAGGCTAATTTTAAGTTATCCTGCAAAGTAAGGGCCTTGTTATAATCCTGCATGGCTCCGCGGGCATCCTTCAGCATAAATTTAGCCATACCCCTGTAAAGGAAAGCCGAGGTATTTTGCGGGTTTTTCTCAATAGCTATATTACAATCCTGTATCGCGCCTATCGAGTCGGCCAGGTTTATCTTAGCGAGTGAACGTTCCACGTAGATGTTCTCGTTATGAGGCTCCATCTTAAATGCCGAGCCAAAATCTTCCAGCACCCCTACAGTATCACGCTGCAAACTGCGCGTAATGCCCCTGCTGGTGTAAGCCCTGATGCTTCGCGGGTTTTCTTCAATGGCAAGGCTATAAAAATCTATCGAACCCTGGTAATCTTTTTGCTCTTTTTTAGCATCACCCATAAGTAAATACGAATTTTCAGATGGCTTTAGCACAATAGCCTTGTTCAAGTCTATCATAGCACTTTCGGTTTCTCTGTTCTTCATCTTTTCTAGCCCGCGGTTAGCATATGCATCGGCAAAGGCGGTATCAAGTTCAATCGCTTTGTCAAAATCTTCTAAAGCCTGGTGCGAGCCATCCAGGTGGGCACGGGCAATACCACGTTGCAAATAAAAATCTTTATTACGCGGATTAATAGCTATACCTTCGGTAAACAGCTTGATAGCCCCGTTATAATCACTCAGCTTATCTTGCACAATACCAAGCTGTAAAAGGGCATCCTGGCTGCGCGGATCAATTTCCCGCCCCTTTTTATAATCTTCCCAAGCCCCCTTATGATCTCCAGACAGGTCTCTGGCTTTCCCGCGCTTTATATAAATGTCTTTTGCTTTGGGATTAAACGCTATTACCGTATTGTAATCCAGCGCTGCCCCGGCGTAGTCTTTCCATTCAGTACGCATATCGGCGCGCGCGTAATAGGCATCCTCGCTTTTAGGGTTATATTTAATGGCCGTAGCAATATCCTCCATCGCGCCTACCGAGTCAAGCATATAATATTTAGCCTTACCCCGTAAAGCCAGCAGTTTATCGTCCTTGGGTGTGCGTGACAATCCCTGGTTGGCATCCTCAATCGCATCCTCAAAGTTCTGCCTGCCCATTTGTATGTTAGCCCTGTTCAGGTAAGCTTCGGGGTTATTTGGGTTTAGCTTTATCGACTTATCCAAATCAGCCATAGCCGCTGTAGTATCATTAAGGTTATTATAAGCAATACCGCGATAAAGGTATAACTCAGCATTTACAGGGTTTAATTCTATGGCCTTAGTATAATCCCTTATGGCACCCGCGTTGTCCGAACTATTTATCCTTGCATTACCAAGGTAGTGATATAGGTCCTGCAATTTTGGATTAAGTTTAACTGCCCTATTATAATCTTCAATAGCACCTTTGTTATCGTTAATGTTACTTTTTGCGTTACCGCGATAGTAAATAGCTTCGGCATTATTAGGGTTTAGTGTAATAGCCCTGTCAAAATCATCAATAGCACCCCTAAAATTGGCCATGTTACCCTTCGCGTTTGCACGATAGTAATAAATGTCGGCATTATTAGGGGATAACTTTAAAGCAGTGGTATAGTCGTCAATAGCGCTGCTAAAATTGTTCATGTTAGCTTTTGCAACACCCCTAAATTCGTACAATTCAAACTTTTTAGGTTTCAGGCTAATAGCCTTTGTAAAATCATCGATGGCGCCGGTATGGTCGGCCAAATTCTCTTTAGCGTTGGCGCGGTAGTGGTATATATCTGCGTTTTTAGGAGCAAGCCGTGCCGCATTATCAAAATCGGCAATGGCAAGCCTGTACTCTTTTATATTGCTGTAAGCATTGGCCCTGTAAAAATACGCGTTAGGATAGTTTGCCTTTAGCTCTATTACACTGCTAAAATCCTTTACCGCCGAACCGTAATCGCCGGAGTTGCCATAGGCATTAGCACGAAAAAATATCGCGTCTAAGTTTTTAGGATTAAGCTCTATGGCCTTTGTAAATTCAGCTATGGCTGCTTCCTGATCGCCGGCTTTTGCCCTGGCATTACCGCGCTGTACATAACTATCAGATGTTTGTGCAAATGCAGCGGTGGAAACAAAGAGGAAAAGGATTAAAAAATATCTCATATAAATGCTACACTTAATAGCGATTTCAAATTATTAATGTATTATCTGCCAGTTAATTATAAACAACATCTAATGCCCTTTGGGATATAATATTCACCTAAGGCATTGTATCAAACTACCCCGTTATCAATGGAAAGGTAAACGAAACAAAGCCGATAATGTTCCGCCAAACCCTTGTCCTGTATTTTTACCGGTCAGCATATAAAATCCGCTCAGTTGTAAGCTAAACTGCTTCGAAAAAGAATGCATATAACCAAGTGATGCCCTGGTATAATTATAGTTTTTAACAGCAAGTAAATTTGGTTGAAATGATTTGTCCTTGCTTACCGAATTGATACCACCAAAATTAAGGCTCACCTGGTTTTCTTCGTCAGGTTTAAATATTAGTGTCGCATCATAGGTAAATTGTTGCGGAGCGTTAAATCCAAAATACTGTCCGCCGCCTATTTCAAGGCTATAATCAAATTTGGGTGCTAAGTTACCCGCATTACCAAGCCGGGCTATTAAACCCGTATTGCCCATGCCATAAAGGTTAAAGTCGCTATTTTTATACAAGGGTATGGCCGCACCTACATACAGGGTAATATAGTTTGAAAAGTTAAAATCCTTAAGTACCACGTTTACACCCAGCTGCATATCGCCCGGAGATGTGCGGTTGAAGGTACCAAGCGTACTTGTTGAGGATTGATAAGTAATTGGGATTGAAGCAATGATATCCACATTGCGGCTAATTCCGTAAGCGCCATATACCGAGAATGATGCCGAGGCATAATCACCGTCAAAACTTACTAACTTACCATTGTCATCCCATCTATTAACTGCTTTGTAAAACGATACTGAAGGCGTTATTATATAATGTTTTTTTCCTACGGGCCATCCGGCCATTGCAGGCAAGGTTTCTGCAACAATTAAGGGTATTAAAATGAGTGATGTTAATAGTGATCTTTTCATGTGGTTTGTATTTAAGGCAATAAGAAATATTCGCGAAGCCATTGATATTGAAAGCGGTAATAATTACCGTCAACCTCGTGGGTTTTGTCGGGGTTTATCCATATCACCTTTTTCTGTGTCGCCAGCCTGTTAAATAACGCGAGGCTGCAAGCCGGCGGGCAGTGTTCATCCAGTAAGCCTATACCCATTAACACCGGGCAATGTATCATGTTTGCAAAGTTAAGCGGGTCAAAGTAATCCCATGTCTGGAATAATCTTCTCTCTGTAAAACCTGGGTTTTGTTTAACGTAGTTATTCAGGAACCAAACAGGTGTTTGGACATGAGGAAACATCGTTTTAGATATCAGGGTAGCGTTGCGGATGTCGGAGTATAAAGGCACTTGCGAGGTTACCAGCTTTATCCTTTTATCCAATGCAGCAACTACAAGGGCCAGCGCGCCGCCCTGGCTACCACCGTCAACTGATATCCTGGAGGTGTCAAGCCCCATTTCCGGGATCGAGGCAACAAAATCCAGCCCGCGTATACAATCCATATACACTGCCCGGTAAATGTATTTGTTGCGGTTTTCAATATTATACAGGTTATACTGTATGCCCCTGGTGTTTATAGCATCCTTACTGTTGCCGTTACCGCGTACATTAATAGAAAATACCGCGAAATCATTTTCGTTGGTTGTAGGCAGCATGGGTACCAGGTATGCAGGTACCCGGTATCGAATAGGCAATTTCTTAGGCCGTTTTATAGGTATGGTTAACCAGCCGCGTATAATAGCATTACCCCATGAGCGCATTTGAACAAGATAAACCTTTACCTTATCGTTAGACATGTTGCTCTGCTCGGTAACTTCAAACTTTGGTGGTATTTTTTTAAGCGAATCAAGGCTGTTTTGCCAAAAGACATCAAAATCGTCGGGCTTGTTATGTCCTGCAGTTATTTTATCAGGGTCCAGCCCAAACACACGCCTTACGGTATCATCGTAATAAGACAGGTTGAACCTGAAGCTGATATCGTAAAACCCGGCATTTTTTGCGGGGATATTAAATTTTAACGACTGGCTGCCTTTTGGGGATATTTTAACTTTAACCGATTCTGTGTGAACAGACTTTCCCAAATCGGTAACCAATACATACGATACCGTACCTTCCTGGGCAACTTTATACGTGCTTTTAATATTTATAGCGTATACGATATTGCCGGGCTCTTTGTAAATAGCATCCTTTGAATTGGGCTTTATTTTCAAAAAAATCTCTCCCTCTTCTTCCGGCGCGGCAGCAGTGTCA
>JBDSIC010000391.1:0-4542 GCA_039918195.1 Mucilaginibacter sp. | reverse complement strand
ACATGAGTATTGAAATGGGTGCGCGTTGCGGACTTATCGCTCCAGATGATATTACCATTAATTATGTAAAAGGCCGCGAATTTGCCCCTAAAGGCGAAGAGTGGAACAAGGCAGAAGCTTACTGGCGGACTTTGTACTCTGATGAAGATGCAGATTTCGACGCAGTATTAAGCTACAAGGCCGAAGATATTGAGCCGATGATAACCTACGGAACAAATCCGGGTATGGGCATTGGCGTTACGCAGCACGTTCCGGCAACTGAAGATTTTGAGGCTAAGGAACAAGGCTCGTACAAAAAAGCGCTGGACTACATGGGCCTGCATGACGATGAGCAGTTGCTGGGTAAACCTATCGACTATGTGTTCATCGGTAGTTGCACCAACTCGCGCATTGAAGACCTGCGCCAGGTGGCAGCCTTTGTAAAAGGCAGGCAAAAAGCTGAGAATGTTGTCGTTTGGGTTGTGCCTGGTTCAAAACAGGTGGAGCAACAAGCAATAGCCGAAGGCTTAGATAAAATATTTGAGGCAGCAGGTTTCCCGCTGCGAGAACCGGGTTGCAGCGCATGCCTTGGCATGAACGAGGATAAGATACCTGCAGGCAAGTACTGCGTATCAACCTCAAACCGCAACTTCGAAGGCCGCCAGGGACCAAATTCACGCACATTCTTAGCCAGTCCGTTAACAGCAGCAGCAGCGGCGATAACGGGTAGGGTTACGGATATTAGGGAGTTGTTGTCTGAATCAGAATTTGCTGAATTTTAGAATTAACAGAATATAAAAATGCAAAAAGATGAACTTACATACGCTATTATAGGGTGCGCAATGAAAGTTCATAATACTTGAGGCAACGGGTTCCAGGAAGTAATTTATCAAAGATGTTTAGCGCTGGAGCTTAAGGATGCCGGGATAAACTTCACAAGAGAGAAAGAACATCCAATATTTTATAAGGGTGTGGAGGTAGGTGTTAGAAGAGCAGATTTCATTATTGAAAATAAACTGGTTGTTGAATTAAAAGCGATAATCAATCTTGAAGATGTTCATTTGGCACAGGCAAAAAATTATACAGTAGCTTATGACTTCCCATTGGGGTTGTTAATTAATTTCGGCAGTCAAAGCTTACAACATAAACTAATATTTAATAACAGATATGGGATTCAGATAAATTCTGAAAATTCTAAAATTCTGTGAATTCTGATCAAGATGGCAACTAAAATATTTAAACACATAAAAACAAGCGTGGTGCCGTTACCGATAGAAAATATCGATACCGACCAAATTATACCCGCGCGTTTTTTAAAGGCCACTACGCGCGAGGGTTTTGGCAATAACCTGTTCCGCGATTGGCGCTTTGATGAGAACGATAACCCGAAAACGGATTTCGTGCTTAACAACCCTATATATAGCGGCAAGATACTGGTTGCAGGCAAAAACTTTGGTTGCGGCAGCAGTCGCGAGCATGCGGCCTGGGCCATTGATGATTATGGCTTTGATGCGGTGGTGAGCAGCTTTTTTGCCGATATATTTAAAGGCAATGCGCTAAACAATGGCTTATTGCCGGTACAAGTAAGCGACGAGTTTTTAAAGAAGCTTTTCGAAGTGGTTTTTGCAGACCCGCATGCCGAGGTTGAAATTAATTTGGTTGACCAGTTCATCAAAATAGTAGCCACCGGCGAGCAGGAAAGCTTCGAGATCAATGCATACAAAAAAGCCTGCATGACCAATGGCTATGATGATATTGATTATGTACTGAGCAAAAAGGAATTGATAACCGAGTTTGAGGCAAAAAGATAAAAACACAAATGTGCAGATGTGAATATATGCAGATGTACAATGAAAACTTTTAAAGCCCTCTCCTTTGGAGAGGGTTGGGTGAGGCAACAACGAGGTTGCCACGCTACGCTTGTAATGACAAATAAAACACGGTCAGAAATGACCAATGACTAATGACCATGACTAAAAAGATATTAGTAATACCCGGCGACGGGATAGGCCCCGAGGTTACCACCTGGGGTAAAGCAGTTTTAGAAGCTATCGGCAAAAAGTTTGGACATGAGTTTAGCTTTGATGACGCATTGATGGGCCACGCCGCTATTGAGGTTACCGGCACTCCACTGCCCGATGAAACGCTTGCAAAGGCAAAAGCAAGTGATGCGATATTATTTGGTGCCATCGGTCACATTAAATACGATAACGACCCCAGCGCGAAGGTAAGGCCGGAGCAGGGACTATTAAAGATACGTAAGGAACTTGGCCTGTATGCCAACCTGCGCCCCATCATGTTGTTTGATGAGTTGCTGGATGCTTCAAGCCTGAAACCTGAGATTTTAAAGGGAACAGATATCCTGTTCTTCCGCGAGCTGACAGGCGACGTTTATTTCGGTGAAAAGAAACGCAGCGAGGACGGCAACAGCGCGTCGGACCTGATGATCTATCACCGTTACGAAATTGAGCGCATCGCCAAAAAGGCATTTGAAGCGGCCATGGTTCGTGGTAAAAGACTTTGTTCGGTTGATAAAGCTAACGTACTGGAGGCATCACGCCTGTGGCGCGAAGTGGTACAGGAAATGGCGAAGGATTATCCAGAGGTTGAAACTGAACACATGTTTATTGACAATGCCGCCATGCAACTGGTTAAAAACCCGAAGAAATTCGACGTGGTCTTAACTGCCAACCTGTTCGGCGATATTTTAACTGATGAAGCTTCGCAGATAGCAGGCTCAATGGGTATGCTGGCATCGGCTTCAATAGGTGATGGTACCGGGTTTTTTGAACCGATACACGGTTCAGCACATGACATTACAGGGCAGGACAAAGCCAATCCGCTGGCCTCTATCCTGTCGGTAGCGCTAATGTTCGAGATCAGCTTCGGCCTGAAAGACGAAGCAAAAGCGATAACAACAGCTATTGACAAAGCCCTGAAAGAAGGTTACCGCACCGGCGACATTGCCGACGCGCATACAGACAAGGCAAAAATATTAGGCACTAAGGCCATGGGCCAAAAGGTGCTGGAATATATATAATACCCCTCCCGGCCTCCCCAAAGGGGAGGAGAAACAGGCAGGGCTTAAACAATTATTTAAAGATCCTCTCCCCTTTGGGGAGAGTTAGAGAGGGGTTATGAAATGGAACGCTGAACTATACGACCAAAAACACGCATTCGTATTCCAATACGGTGAAAACCTGGTGGAATTCCTGAACCCGCAAAAGGATGAGGCTATCCTCGACCTGGGTTGCGGTACGGGTTATTTAACGCAGCAGATACATGACCAGGGTGCAAAGGTTAAGGGTACAGACAGTTCGCCCGAAATGATACGCCAGGCTAAAGAGAATTATCCCGGTGTTGATTTTGCTGTTGAGGATGCTACGTCGTTCAGCACTAAAGAAAAATACGACGCTGTGTTTTCGAACGCGGTATTGCACTGGATAAAAAACACGGATGCCATGATGCAGAATGTGTACAACAGCCTGAAACCCGGCGGCCGCTTTGTAGCCGAAATGGGCGGCAAGGGCAACGTACAGCATTTGCTGACGGCGACGCGGCAGGTATTACAGCAGCATGGCTATGCCAAACAGGCGCAAACGCAGATATGGTATTTCCCTTCATTAGGCGAATATACATCGCGGTTGGAGTCGCATGGCTTCAGGGTAACTTACGCGGCACATTTCGACCGCAAAACACAGTTGCAGGATGGGGACCAGGGCGTGGCAAAATGGATAATGATGTTCGGTCCGCTGTTTACGGCCGGCATCCCGCAAAAAGAAAAAGAGCAGATGCTGGCAGAGGTTACCGCCTTGCTTGAGCCACATTATAACGACAACGGCCAATGGTATGCCGATTACAAGCGGCTAAGGTTTATTGCTGTTAAAGAGTAAGAATAGATTTGAGACGTGAGATATGAGATTTCATATCGGGCGTAATTAAATAGAGAAATAAATTTAAGAATTAACCTGGTGTTAGATAAAGATAAAGAGCGACTGTCTCAAATCTCAAATCTCACATCTAAAATCTAAATAAAATGCACGATCCCAACCGAGTCTACATTTTTGATACCACGCTTCGCGATGGCGAGCAGGTACCGGGCTGCCAGTTAACAACTCCCGAAAAAATTGAGATAGCACGCGAACTGGAGGCACTGGGCGTGGATATCATCGAGGCGGGTTTCCCTATATCCAGCCCCGGTGATTTTCAAAGCGTTGTAGAAATATCAAAAGCGGTAAAAAACACTACCGTGTGCGCCCTTACCCGCGCTAACAAAGGCGATATCGATGCCGCGGTTGAATCACTAAAATACGCCAAAAACCCCCGCATACATACGGGCATTGGCTCATCAGATACACACATCAAGCTAAAATTTAACAGTACGCGCGAAGAGATATTGCAGCGCGGTGTCGACGCGGTTAAATACGCCAAGAAGTTTGTTGAGGATATTGAATTTTATGCTGAGGATGCCGGCCGTGCCGATATCCACTTTTTAGCCCAAATGGTTGAAGCGGTAATAGCTGCCGGTGCCACCGTGGTGAATATACCCGATACCAACGGCTA
>JBDSIC010000390.1:0-5454 GCA_039918195.1 Mucilaginibacter sp. | reverse complement strand
TTCTTATCACTTCTATCTGCCTGAAGGTACCGTTATCGTTAGGTCCTCCGGATACATACAACGCGTTAAATACTGTAGCCAATGATGGTAAAGTATAGGTGCCGGGGCGTACTACCTCGCCAACAAGTATCACCTTTATACTACGTATATTGCCTAAAGTAACTGACAAATTCGTTCCGCGCCCTATGGCATAGTTACTTGCAATTAAGCGTGCTTTTATAGCTGCTGTTGCCTGCTCAATCGTTTTACCTGTTACACTTAATAAACCACTTCCGGGTATATTAATTCTGCCATCTGGTGACACATTTAAGGTCCAGTTAGCAACTGATGCGCCATACACATTAATGCCAAGCTGGTCATCAGGTCCTAATACATAATTTGTGGGTGTAGCCAGTTTTAAGTTAGGCTCAAAAGAGTTATTGTTGCTTCTGAAAAGATCGGCACCGAATATTTTAGGGCCAAGCGTGATCTCGGCAACCCGCGGATTAGTAGTAGTATCTGGTTTATAATTTAACCTTCTTTGTGTTCCTTTTGTGGTAGTATCATTATCGGATTGGCTTAGACGGGCATTCTTTAACCTGTTTTGCAATTCGCGGGCCTGGTCTGGCGACATACCCCTAGCCACTAAACCCTGTATCAACTCGTCATCAGAAATATCCTTTGTATCTTGCTGGTTTACTAATGCCTGAATTTGCGCATCAGAAAGTTCACTTACATCTATACTGGCCGGGTCTGAGATTACATTTTGTGCCATCACTGGCCTGCAGGCAAAAAAACATGATAATATCAATAGAATAGTAAATCCTTTTCTCAAATAATCCATAAAATTAGTAATAGTAAATCTAAAGGTGTATATATAATCAGTGGTTAAAAAAAATGTTAAGTGCAATAATAACTATTTTATATGTATAAGCAACATAATTAAAAAAAATCACAAACGCCCGTTAATCATGCCTTTATCAAGCATCCCTTTTATATCGTACAGCACTGAATTGGGCGTTTTTTTCAACTTATTGTAATCCAGATCAAAAAATTCGCGATGCGAAACAGCCACAATTATCGCGTCGTAGCTGCCGCTCAACTTGTCAATACAACTTACCGTATTTACATGGTATTCTTTTATCACTTCAGCAGGATCGGCCCATGGGTCATAAATCTCATAATCGGTCTCAAATTCATCCAATACCTTAACGATATCTATCACCCGTGTATTGCGTACGTCCGGACAATTTTCTTTGAACGTAAATCCCAGTACTAAAACGTTAGCTTTTTTAACTGTAATGCCGGTTTTAACCATCAGCTTTATAACCTCAAGGGCCACATACGTCCCCATTCCATCATTAAGCCGGCGTCCCGCCAGTATAATTTCGGGATGATAGCCTACTTCCTGTGCTTTTTGGGCCAAATAATAAGGATCTACCCCGGTACAATGCCCGCCCACCAAACCGGGTTTGAATTTAAGGAAGTTCCATTTGGTGCCGGCGGCCTCTAAAACGTCGTGACTGTCAATTCCCAGCAGGTTAAAAATTTTAGCCAGCTCATTAACAAAGGCTATATTGATATCGCGCTGGGCGTTCTCAATAACTTTACAAGCTTCGGCTACCTTTATACTTGGTGCTTTATGGGTACCGGCGGTTATAATACTGCCATACAGGTTGTCAACAAAATCGGCAATTTCGGGTGTCGAACCTGATGTTACCTTTAAAATATTGGTCAATGTATGTACCTTATCGCCGGGGTTGATCCGCTCGGGTGAGTACCCGGCAAAGAAATCCACATTATATTTGAGGCCCGATACGCTTTCTAATACCGGCACACAAACCTCTTCAGTTGCACCAGGGTAAACCGTTGATTCATAGATAACAACATCCCCCTTATTTAATATTTTTCCAATTGTTTGGCTGGCATTCTTCAGCAGGCTTAAGTCGGGCCGGTTATGTTTATCGGTAGGTGTTGGTACAGCAACAATGTAAACATTGCATCCCCTTATTACTTCAGCATCGGCAGTAAAGGTTAAGCCCTGTAGGCCGGGTTGTTCAACCAGAACGGAGAGTAGGTCATCAGCGCCGATCTCCAAAGTGCGGTCATGTCCCCTGCTCAGTTCGTTAATGCGGGTAATATCCAGATCGTAGCCGGTAACAGGGTATTTGCGGGCAAATTCTGCGGCTAATGGCAAGCCGACATAGCCGAGGCCAATTATAGCTATCCGGATGTTTTGTAGAGATGCAATATGGTTTTGGTTATCGGGCATTATTCTCTTTCACAAAAATTTTCAGGTGCCTAAGATAAGGTAAAGATTTTATGTTTTACTGATTATAAATTTGGTAAACACCTTTGATCTTCCTGCTGCCGGCATCGCCAACAAGCACCGAAGCTATCTTTTTCTCTATCATTAAATGCTCTGCCTGGCTTATTAGTTCGTCACTACCTATTATCACCGGCGACGAGGTCATCATGTTTTCAATAGTTAGTTGTGTGGTGTCGGGGTTACGCATTAACGCCCTGCGCAGGTCGCCATCGGTCACTACGCCTTCAGCATAGGCAGGTGTTCCTACTATCACCATTCCCAGTCGCCCTTCCGACATGCTAAGCAACAACTCCGTAAAGGTTGCCTGCTTGCTTATATAGGGGAGCTTATCGGTACGCATACGGTCTTTTACCTTTAACAGCAGTTTACGGCCCAGGCTTCCACCGGGATGAAAACGGGCAAAATCTTCCTGCTGAAAATTACGGGCCTCCATTAAAGCTACAGCCAGTGCATCGCCCATAACCAGCGTAGCAGTAGTGGATGAAGTAGGTGCCAGTGCCAGCGGGCATGCCTCGCGCGTTACCTTTATATTTAAATGGTGGTTGCTGTTTTTAGCGATAGTTGAGGCGGGGTTACCGGTTATGCCGATGATCTTATTTTTGTTCCATTTTAAAAATGGTATCAGCTTAAGCACCTCGTCGGCTTCGCCCGAATAGGATATCAATATCAGCACATCATTAGCCCCTACCATGCCCAAATCCCCGTGAAAGGCTTCGGCAGGGTGCAGGAAAAAGCTTGGGGTACCGGTGCTGGCCAGCGTTGCCGCTATCTTTTTACCAATAAGGCCCGATTTGCCAATGCCTGTAACAATAGTTTTACCGCTGCTTGCCAATATGGTTTTGGTAACCTCATCAAATTGCTCGTCAACCAGTCCGGCCACATGCTGCAGCGATTCAATTTCTATATCAAAAACCCTTTTAGCTATCTCTTTCATAAGTCTTTTTACGACACTAATGGGGCCATCACTTTTTCAAGATCGTGCAGTTTTACCATGTTTGGCCCGTCGCTCCAGGCATTGTCCGGATCTGGGTGTATTTCCATAAAATAGCCATCGGCGCCAAATGCTTTGGCAGCTACGGCCATCATGGGTACAAAAGTACGGTCGCCGCCGGTTTTGCCCCCTGCCCCGCCGGGGCGTTGTACCGAGTGGGTACAATCCATGCAAACCGGGTAGCCAAAGGCTTTCATATCGTAAATGTTCCTAAAATCGACAGCAAGATTGTTATAACCGTACATATTACCACGCTCGGTAAGTATTACTTGTGAGTTGCCCGAATCAACTACTTTTTGCGCGGGGTAAAACATATCCGCGCCAGATAGAAACTGCGCCTTTTTTACATTAACTATCTTCCCCGTTTTTGCTGCCGCGACAAGCAGATCCGTTTGCCGGCATAAAAATGCGGGTATCTGTAATATATCAACCACCTCGCCTGCAATGGCAGCCTGGTAGCTTTCGTGTATGTCGGTAGTAATTGGCAGGCCAAAACGCTCTTTCACTTTCAGCATCATTTCCAGCCCTTTCTCCAGCCCCGGACCGCGCTGCGCGTTGATAGAAGTGCGGTTAGCCTTATCAAATGATGATTTAAAAATTACAGGGACGTTGAACTTTTGCCCCGCCTCGGCCGCCTTTTCAGCCACCTGGTATAAAAGTTCCTGGCTTTCCATAACACATGGGCCAAGTATAAAGAACGGCTTCTGCCGCATTTGTTCGTAAAGTGTGCTCATAATTTAACGCAAAGATGAGAAAAAATGGTCAATTAGCCTCACCTAAATCCTCTCCTTTGGAGAGGACTCAAAAAATAAAAGTTACAAAGATTGGCTGAGTTTAAAGCCCCTGCGCTATCACAAAACCTGCCGCCCATGCCCACTGAAAGTTATACCCCCCAAGCCAGCCGGTAACATCCACACATTCGCCGCCGAAATACAGGCCGGGCACCTTTTTTGCCTCCAGTGTTTTTGATGACAGCTCATCTGTTGATACGCCGCCGCGCATCACTTCGGCCTTATCATAGCCCTTATCCCCAGCAGGTTTTACTTTAAATTCATGTATCAACTCCTCTATAGCTTCCAAATCATTTTTTGTTAGGGATGCCAGGTTCTTCTCAACAGGTAAATAATCGCTCAGCGCTTCGGCAAATTTGCGGGTATATAGCCCAGCCACAAGGCTAAGCAACATCTTTTTACCATTGGCCTCCCTTTCCTGCAATATCAGTTCGGTGATGCTTTGGTTAGGCAGCAGGTCGATATAGATAGATTCGCCGGGTTTCCAGTACGATGATATTTGCAATATGGCCGGGCCGCTTAAGCCCCAATGGGTAAACAATATATTTTCTTCAAAGCTTACCCTGTTGTTCCATACCCGGCAAAAAATGCTGCTGCCGGAAAGCTGCTCGTACCAGGGCTGATCCTTTCCGGTAATAGTAAGCGGTACCAAAGCCGGGGCTGTTTCGGTAACCAATAAGCCAAACTGCCGCGCAATGCGCAAACCCAGGTCAGTAGCGCCAAGCTTTTGTATAGGCAGCCCGCCCGAGGCTATAACCACTTTAGGCGTATGTATCTTTTGTTCGCGGCCATTACGTTCATAAGTAATAAAATAGCCCTCGTCGGTTTTATTAATACCGTTTACGGTGGTGTCGCACCATATTTCCTGGCCCAGGTCATCACACAGGCTGGTAAAAACGTTCACCACATCTTTAGCCTTATCACTCACCGGGAAAAGCTGGCCGAGCGTTTTTTCCTTTCCTTCGATGCCGTAAGTTTCAAAAAAACTGATGGTATCATCTACCGTCCACTGCGCGAAGGCTGACTTGCAGAAATGTTCGTTTTGCGAAATGAATTGCTGCGACGACGCGTATAAATTGGTGTAGTTACACCTGCCGCCACCGCTGATAAGTATTTTTGCACCAACACGATCGTTTTTTTCCAGCACAAGCGTACGCTTGCCTAAAAAGCCGGCTTGTACGGCACACATAAGGCCGCACGCGCCGCCGCCAATAATTATAGCGTCAAAATCTGTTTGTTTTATTAAATTTGCTGTCATGCACGAGGTTTCGCAAATATCTGAATTTGGAAAGATACTTATATTTTTAATTTCAGGCTTTTTAGCCGTAGGCCTTTCCTTCTTTTTAAACCGCCTGCTGGCACCG
>JBDSIC010000389.1:0-3503 GCA_039918195.1 Mucilaginibacter sp. | reverse complement strand
AAGTAGATTATAACACCAAAAACGTAGTATTTCAAACAACCATAAGCAATGCCAACGAATTAGGGTTTCATCGTGTTCAGCGCCTTGCATTATACCCTAACGGCAACCCGTATGTTGAGTAATTTATAGCCGTGCTGATCAAAAAAGCCATTCACTGCCGTGAGTGGCTTTTTTTTCCTTCTAAATTTCCCCATTTCAATAATGTGCGAAAATCACCTTTCCGGAGTAAAATTTTAAATTTCCAACTATCAAAACTTTAGAAAGCATCATTTAACTTATTGAAATGCAACAACATCCATTATTATAAAAACATTACCTATCTTTAACTAACCTTAAATTTTTTCATTATGGATATGTCATTAATCAACTGGCCGGCTGTGATAGTGGCCGCGCTTTCGGGTTTTGCTGTAGGTGGTATTTGGTACAACCCGGCTGTGTTTGGAAAAGCATGGATGGCAGACAGCAATCTTACGCAGGAAGAAATTGCCAAAGGCAACAAAGGCAAAATATTCGGCTTTACCTTCTTTTTCTCGCTGCTGATGTCGGCTAACCTGGCCGCCTTTTTAGCCGACCCGGCAACAGACCTGGCCTGGGGTGCCACGGCAGGTTTTTTAGCCGGTGTCTGGACGTTTAGCGCCATTGCCATTCACAGCTTGTTCGAGCTTAAAAGCTGGCGGCTAATATTCATTAACGGCGGCTACAGCGTGGTATCGCTAACACTGATGGGGGCTATTTTGGGCGCGTGGCGTTAAACCCTCTTTATCTCCCTAAAGTGGAGAGTCAAAAAAATCAGCATAAAAAAGCCCTCTCTTTCGGAGAGGGGTTGGGGTGAGGCTTTATAACTCCCTCAACCAGATATTCCTGAAACTCACCGGCTCGCTTGGGTCGCCGTGCGATTGGATGTAGATAGGTGAAGGGCCGTGCTTTTTGTATACCGGCTTGCCAATATACATCGACGGGCCCAACAGCTTTGTATTATTTTGTATCAGTACACCGTTGAAAAATGCGGTAACCTTGGCCGGGTGTTTTACGGTACCATCCTCGTTAAATACAGGGGCGGTCCATACTACATCATACGTTTGCCACTCGCCGGGTGGCTTGTTGGCATTAACCAGCGGGGCAAATTGCTTATATATAGCGCCTGCCATACCGTTAACATAGGTTTTATTATTGTACGAATCAAGCACCTGCAACTCGTAGCCCGAATCGCCGGGACCTGTTGAGGCCAAAAACACGCCGCTGTTACCACGCAACTGGCCGCTGCCTGCTATGTTTGCAGGTTCGCGCCACTCCAGGTGTAACTGGTAATTGGTGAACTTACGCCTGGTAACTATACCACCAAGCCCGTCAGCACCTTTGTTTACAGTTAAAACGCCGTCAGCAACCTTCCAGCCTGAAGGTTTAGAGTTATCATTAGATGATACCCACTCATCCAGATTTTTTCCATCAAATAATACGATAGCATCCGACGGTGCATCGCTGAAGGCTTTGCCTGTGGTAATAACCTTTGGCTCGGGTGTCCATACCTCGGTATCTTCGGGTTTGGCCTGTTGGGCAAATGCCGAAAAACAACCTGCCGTAAGCACAGCTGTCAATACAATTCTGTAATTCACTTTATTAAGTTTTAAATTGATAAGTTATTTTTCACATAGGCGCTGCTTTCGGCAATGCTTACATATGGGTCTATATTAGTAAAATTTTCCTGCTCAACAATAAAGTGCTTTACTCCTGCTGCTTTCGCCTTGGCAAAAATGGCCTTAAAGTCTATGCTTCCCTTGCCTATTTCGGTATTCAGGTTAATATTGGCCTTATCCGCATCTTTAACATGGAACAAGGCAAATTTGCCGGGGTGCTGTTCCAGCATAGCAATCGGGTCAAGCCCGGCGCGCACTACCCAGTAAATATCCATTTCAAGCTTAACCAAATTCACATCGGTTTCTTTTAACAGCACATCGTAAAAGGTAGTGTCTGCAACCTTCCCCCACTCCCAGGCATGATTATGATAACCAAACTTTAAGCCTTCTTTTTTTAGCAATTCGCCCGCCTTGTTAAATTTTTCGGCCACAGCTTTACAGCCATCAACGGTTTTTACCAGGTCGCCGTTAAGGCCGGGGGCAATTATATAGGTTTGACCTATGGTATGCGCCGCATGGATATAACTTTCAATGTCGGCCATGCCGCCGGTACTCAAATACTGGTCGAAACCATAATGTCCGCTGGGCGATACCAGTCCGTTAGCTGTTAGTACCTCTGCATAATCGCGGGCATCAAGGCCCCAGTAACCACCTTTTTGAGAGTACCCGTAGGTTTCTACCTCTTTATAACCCGCTTCTGCTATTTTGGCTGTAACACCCTTAACATCCTTCGGCAGGTAATCGCGCAGGCTGTATAATTGCAAGCCTACCTTATTGATGCTTTTTGCCGATAAAAATTTAGGGGCAAATAACATTGCTGCCGATGCTAAACCTGCCTGTCCTAAAAAAGTCCTCCTGTTTGTCATAACTGGTATTTTGTTCTGTAGTTTGATTGTAATAGTTAGATATGGTTTAATGTGCCTGCTATTTGAGTGCTAAAATATACTTTACCATCTCTTTTGCATCGCTTTTTGACAAGCCCGCATGTGGCGACATTGGTATCTCACCCCAAACGCCTGCGCCGCCTTTTATAACCTTATCGGCCAGTTTATCAATATTTTCGGCTGTTGGTTTGTATTTTTTGGCAACGTCCTTATAAGCCGGGCCAACCAGTTTTACATCTTCTTTATGGCAGGCAAGGCAGTCGCTGGTTTTCAGCAGTTCGCCGCCTTTTGCCGAGCCTGATGCTTCGGCCACTTTTACCACAGGTTTTCCCTGCGCCGTGCCTTCCGGTGTTATAGGCGGGGCAACAGAGTCCTTTTTAACTGCAGGCGCAATAATTGCCGCAGTATCGGCCCTTACTGTTTCCGCTTCAATAACATCAATATGGTCGGCCTGGGCAATGCTATCATCGCTGTTGGTGTCCATAGTAGTGCTGCCACCACAGGCGGCTAACAGTAAACTAATGCTTAAAATGGCAAATGTCTTTTTCATAAGTGTAATATTAAATAGAAACTGGTTATTAAAACAAATGATTATTCACAATCATTTGTTTTAATAACCACTAATCAAACCAAATTAATCCAAACCTAACACTGCGCGGTTAAACGCCTCATTGGTGCCGGTTGACGCGAAATCGTCAAAAGCATGCTCGGTTACGCGGATAATGTGGTTCTTGATAAATTCAGCGCCCTCCCTTGCGCCATCCTCGGGGTGCTTTAAAGCGCACTCCCACTCTAACACCGCCCAGCCGGCATAATCATACGCTGCCAGTTTGCTGAAAATGGCTTTAAAATCAACCTGCCCATCGCCTAACGAGCGGAAACGGCCGGCACGGTCAACCCAGTTTTGGTAACCGCCGTAAACGCCCTGCCTGCCGGTAGAGTTAAACTCGGCATCCTTAACGTGGAACATTTTTATGCGCTCGTG
>JBDSIC010000388.1:0-6610 GCA_039918195.1 Mucilaginibacter sp. | reverse complement strand
TAAAGTTGAAGATTTAGATAACTGGAGCTTTGATGGTTCTTCAACCGAGCAGGCACCGGGTGGTTCATCTGATTGCGTATTGAAACCTGTTTTTGTAGTTCCTGATCCGCAACGGAAAGAAGGATATCTTGTTATGTGCGAAGTGTTAGATTCAAAAGGTCAACCTCACGAATCAAACGGTCGTGCTTTGATACAGGATGATGACAATGATTTTTGGTTCGGTTTCGAGCAGGAATACTTCCTGTGGGATCCTGCAACTAACAAACCACTTGGTTTCCCTGCAGGTGGTTACCCTGGTCCACAAGGCCCATACTATTGTTCGGTAGGCGCTAACAACGCATATGGCCGCGACATTATTGAAGAGCATTTAGACGTATGTTTAGAGGCAGGCTTAAACGTTGAAGGTATCAACGCAGAGGTTGCTGCAGGCCAATGGGAATTCCAGATATTCTCAAAAGGCGCTAAAGATGCCGGTGACCAGATATGGGTTGCCCGTTACCTGCTTGAAAGAATAGGTGAGAAATACGGAGTAGCAATTAACTGGCATTGTAAACCACTTGGTCAGTTAGACTGGAATGGTTCGGGCATGCACGCTAACTTCTCAAACACTACTTTACGTACTGCTAACAGCAAAGCTACTTTCGAGGCAATTTGCGAGTCGTTCCGCCCTGCGGTTGCTGAGTGCGTAGCCGTATACGGTGCTGATAATGATCAACGCTTAACAGGTAAACACGAAACAGCGTCTATCAACGATTTTAGCTATGGTGTATCTGACCGCGGTGCTTCTATCCGCATCCCGCTTTACACTGTTGACCATGACTGGAGTGGTTATCTTGAAGATCGTCGCCCTAACTCGGCAGCAGATCCATACAAGGTAGCAGCAGTTATCATCAAAACTGTAAAAGCAGCTAAGTTATAATAATCTTTGTTCCATAATTAGTTTTATCCCCGGCTTCGGTAAAGGCCGGGGATTTTTTTTGCTTTTTACAGTTGATTTGTGGATGCTTGATGAGGAAAAAGCAGGGGCCATGTGCGATTCCTTCCCCTGGGAAGGAGGAGGAAGGGGTTAACACGCTTTCCAAAACTCCCAAACCTAAATTTTGTTATTTTAGCATTTGATGCAACCTGACAAACACCCCTACGAACTACTTACCGATAAACCGGCTCATACGCTGATGCTGTTCGATAGCTTTATTGAACAATATAAAAAGATAGGGGACATTACCGTCCACCCGGCAAAAACCATGATCGGTATAGCCAATGCGCATAAGCGGATAGCTTATGTTATTCAGTTAGGCAAAAACTTTATTGATGTGGTGTTTATGTTTAAGCAGCCGTATAATTATAATTTGTGCTTCAGGAAAATAGCGCAAGTGCCCGGTGAGGAGCAATATAATCACCATTTGCGTATGTATGAAATAGAAGATATGAATGAGGAAGTGGCGGGATTTATGAGATTGGCTTACGAAGGCTGTTAAAGAAAATATGCTATTTAAGAACGGAGGCTATGTGCGATTCCTTCCCTTAACCCAACAATTACAGCTTAAACTTTAAATAATCCCCCGAAACAATAAGTGAATCCTCATCTACCGGCCAGTTGTACAAATAAACCCAGCTGGTAAGCGGGCCCTCATCGGTTTCCATCTCAACAAGTTCGCGGGTATATTCGTGGGGGAGCGGGTTCTCGGCAGATATCCCTTCGTAGCCGTCCAAATTAGAAAAAACTTCATCAGGGTCATCTAATTTGTATATGCTGCCGTATACATAACCGGGTGCCCGGGTATGTAGGATGGCACCCGGGTAATGGCCGATATTGTATAATTTGCCTTTAAAACGGGCCTTTTTATAAAACGTGCTATGTGCATTTAAATATTGCGCAAATTGGTTTTCTGCGAATAGCAAGGTGCCGTAAACAAATAAAAGGTCGTGTTTTGCATCCATCAGCTTAATTTAAACAAATAACAACGGCTTTACAATAAATTGTTTTAATTTCACCTTGCTTACAGCATTTTTACCATGAATAAAGACCAGTTACTCAGTTATATCAAAGAAAATAATATCCAAAAGATAAAATTCGCGTTCGCCGATATCGACGGTGTTTTGCGGGGCAAGACCATCAGTACCCTAAAGTTTTTAGATGGGCTGCAGGATGGTTATGGTTTTTGTGATGTGGTTTTTGGCTGGGATGTAAGCGATGCAGCCTATGATAATGTAAAGCTAACCGGCTGGCAAAGCGGTTATCCCGATAAGGACTGCCGTATTGATCTTTCTACATTTCGAAACATCCCCTGGCAGGATAATATCACCTTTTTTTTAGCTGATTTCAGTAAAGAAGATGGCAATGACTTGTCTGCATGTCCGCGCAGCCTGCTAAAGCGCATCATCAAACAGTGTACTGATATGGGCTACCATGCCGAATTTGCGCAGGAGTTTGAGTGGTTCAATTTTTTAGAAACGCCGCACAGCTTACACGAAAAAGGTTTCAACAACCTTACGCCCTTAACACCGGGAATGTTCGGTTACTCAATACTACGCACTTCGCAGGAAAATGATTTTTATACCGACCTGTTCGACCTGCTAACCCAGTTTGAAGTACCCATAGAGGGAATACATACCGAAACCGGTCCGGGTGTATACGAGGCAGCCATTGTACATGATGATACTTTGGCTGCGGCGGATAAAGCGGTACTGTTTAAAACAGCGGTGAAAGAAATAGCATCCATGCATGGTATAACCGCCACCTTTATGGCTAAATGGAATGCGGAACTGCCGGGCTGCAGCGGCCATATCCACCAAAGCTTATGGGATAAAGCAACCAAAACCAACCTGTTTTATAACCCCGATGATGAGCATAATATAAGCGACCTGCTAAAGCATTATTTGGCTGGGCAGCTATATTGCCTGCCGCATTTACTGCCAATGTATGCGCCAACCATCAACAGCTATAAGCGACTGGTTGAGGGCGCCTGGGCGCCAACCACCATCACCTGGGGATTTGATAACCGCACTACGGCCATACGCATACTCAACGCCAACGAAAAATATACGCGTGTAGAAACCCGCATTCCCGGCTCAGATACTAACCCGTATCTGGCTATTGCCGCTTCGCTTGCCTCGGGCTTGTATGGTATAAAAAATAAGCTGGCATTAAATATACCGGCTACCGAGGGTAATGGCTACCAGGACACCAAACACGGACGACTGCACAGCAACCTGTACGATGCGTCCGTCGCGATGCAAAATTCTGCCGTGGCTAAGGAACTGTTTGGCGAAGGCTTTGTTGACCACTTTACCAATACCCGCCTGTGGGAACACCGCCAATATGCCAAAAGCGTAAGCGATTGGGAACTGAAAAGGTATTTCGAAATTATATAGTGCGGCTTAGTTTATAATTGGCCAACTTGATATCATTTCTTACATTATATTGCTGTACCTATTTATTAATGAGATAATCGGTATCAAATGTTATAGATTGAAGCTTATCGGCTTTAAAAGTATAATAATGCCACATTCCGGCGACGGCCGAAATTATTTTTACAGTATTAATATTATTTGGAGGTGCTTTCTTGAAGAAAATTTTAAGCAAATCACTTTTTGACATACCAACCCTTATCCCCTTTTGCAGCGGCATGCCTGTATCAACTATATTACCCGATAGTATTTCAATTCTTCCTTTATCATCATCCAGCAGAAAATTAACATAACTTTTATTTATGCTCATTCTGTAGATCAAGGTAGAATCCGGGGTAATAATATTTTTTGAAAATATAGTTTTAAAACTATAAATATTCTTGTATTTGTAGTTCAGTTCACTCATGCTATTAAATTTACCAAATGGGTAATTGAAGAAACTGCTGGATAATACAATTATGAGTGTGTCTATATTTATCTGAACTGCTAATAACTCCAGGTTTATTTTTGCTGCGGATGTAAATGCTGTTACAACAAAAGTACTATCTGTAGTATTTTCCGTTTTTTCAATGGATACCTTTGTTTGAGCAACTTTAGTTTTCTGCTGTTTTACAGACTCTATACAGGCGGTAATAACTGAAAGCAATACAAATAAAGAAATGATTTTCATATTAGCAAGGTATAAAGAATTATATTATGGTGCCAAAAATGCCTTCCTATACTCCAAAGGCGTTTTTTTCATAATATCCTTAAACTGCCTATTGAAATAAGAAATATTATTATACCCGCATTCAAAACATATTTCGGTAATATTCAAATTATCCTCTAACAGCAGGCCGCTGGCATGGGTTACACGCACCTCGTTCACAAACTGCGAGAAGGTTTTTTTGGTGCGGCGCTTAAAGTAACGGCAAAAGGCGGCATCATTAAGGCATGCCAGCGAGGCTGCCTCTTTACTGTTTACATCGCCTTTAAAATTATCAAGAACGTATTTAAAAACCAGTTCGGTTTTAGAGGTGTCGCTTTCGTGGAATACGGCTTTTTGCGGACCGGACAGGATAGGCGACATACTGCTTTTAGGCTGTGCACACCAGGCGTCAAGCAGCTGCATCAGGGTGATGAAATTTTTGATGTCGTGCTCTGGTGTGAATTGTTTAAATATGCTTTGCAGGTTGGCGTTAGGCACATTGAGCTTAATGCCGGTGTGGGCTTCCTGCATCATTTTTTTTATTTTGCGGAACTCGGGCTTGTCAAAAAAACCCTTACCCATAAAGTCTTCGGCAAACTGTACTACAATGGCATGGGCACTTTCCTCGGGGTTGCCGGGTTCGTTATAAAAAAAGTGCGCCAGGCCGGGGCCGAAAAAGTACATGTCGCCATCAGCGAAATTCATTATCTTGTTAGCGGCGTAAAGTTTGCCATAGCTTTTCATTATCCATATCAGCTCGTAAGCGTGGTGAAAGTGAAAAGGCGCGGTAAATTTCGGCTGATCCCAACGTTTGATAACAAAGCTTGAATTTGCAGGTGTTTCTAATTGCTGATAGGTAACTTTCATTTAACAGGGTAATACTTTATTGGTTCGCGTTGACTAAAATAATATATTAATGTAAATAATGTATCAAAAAATGCAAATAACGTACTTTATATGCTGTTAAATATCACCTAAGTTTGATTAACTAATTATAATATCCATGGATAAAAATTCGCTCAGGAGCCAGGGATGGTTCGGTAAAAAAGGAAAGGACGGCTTTATATACCGCGCCTGGATGAAAAACCAGGGTATACCCGCGCACCAACTCCAGGGCAAACCAGTAATTGGCATTTGTAACACATGGTCGGAACTTACTCCCTGTAACGCGCATTTTCGCGAACTGGCCGAATCTGTTAAACATGGTATTTACGAAGCGGGCGGTTACCCGGTTGAATTTCCCGTAATGTCCCTGGGCGAAACGCTGATAAAACCTACCGCTATGCTGTTCCGCAATTTGGTGAGTATGGATGTAGAAGAATCTATCCGCGCTAACCCGATAGATGGCGTGGTGCTGCTTTGCGGCTGCGATAAAACTACGCCCGCACTGGTAATGGGTGCGGCAAGTGTGAATATACCCACCATTGTGGTATCTGGCGGGCCAATGCTCACCGGTAAATACCACGGTAAAGATATAGGTACCACCGATGTTTGGCGTTTTTCCGAGGCCAACCGGTCGGGTACCATGAGTGATGAGGAATTTTATATAGCCGAGGCCTGTATGGCCCGCAGCCGCGGCCATTGCGCGGTAATGGGTACGGCCTCAACTATGGCCTGTATGGTAGAGTCGCTGGGCATGTCATTGCCTGAGAACGCGGCCATACCGGCGGCTGATTCAAGGCGTAAGGCTTTGGCACACATGTCGGGTGTGCGTATAGTAGATATGGTTAGGGAGGATCTGAAAATGTCGGACGTGCTAACCCGCGAAGCTTTTGAGAACGCGATAACCGTAAACGCCGCCATCGGCGGCTCAACCAACTTTATTATCCACCTGCTGGCCATTGCCGCAAGGATAGGGGTTGAACTGGATATGAACGACTTCAATACATCCGACAGGAAAGTACCGCTGCTGGCAAACCTGCAGCCGTCGGGTCAATACTTTATGGAAGACTTTTATTATGCCGGAGGATTGCCCGCGCTGATGAAAGAACTCGACCAGTTTTTGCACCGCGATACCATAACGGTTAGCGGCAAACCCATGTCGGCCAATTATAGCGACAGCGAATGTTATAACAGCGAAATTATAAGCACCGTAGCCCAGCCTTTTAATGAGCTCGCAGGCATTACCGTGGTGCGCGGTAACCTGTGCGAGAACGGCGCGGTCTTAAAGCCATCTGCCGCAACGCCCGGTCTGCTGATACATACCGGGAAAGCCGTGGTATTTGAAAATATTGAAGACTATCGCCATAAAATAGACGACCCGACACTGGACGTAGAAGAAAGCAGCGTATTGGTGCTTAAAAACGTAGGGCCTAAAGGCTATCCCGGTATGCCCGAGGTTGGCAATATGTCCATACCAAAAAAATTACTGGATGAGGGTGTTACCGATATGGTGCGCATATCTGACGGGCGCATGAGCGGTACCGGGTTCGGTACGGTGGTGCTGCATGTTTCGCCGGAAGCGGCGGTGGGCGGTACGCTGGCCATCGTACAAAACGGTGATGTTATCAG
>JBDSIC010000387.1:0-6350 GCA_039918195.1 Mucilaginibacter sp. | reverse complement strand
CATGTATGGCTACAACAATTACGAGCCTCTCCGTAACCCCGATGGCAGCTATAACATAACCAGCCAGGGGCTTAACGTTTTAGAAGCGATAGAGAACAATCCCGAAAAAAAGCGTTTCCTGGATGCTTATAATACCACTACGCTTGATTTCCATCCTATAAAGGGGCTAAATATTTCCAGCCAGTTTGGTATGACCTATGAGGACTATAACCAGGAATATTTTATTAAACCCGGCTCTATACTGGACCAGTATATTGGCGACCCAAGCGCCCCGGGCTCCAAAAGAGACCTCGGCATTAATGAGTTTGCGTACGACTGGATAAACAAGGCCATTTATAAATTTGATGTAGGTAACGATCATCATTTCAACCTGCTTGGCGTACAGGAATTTCAAAAGGATTTTGTAAGCAACTACACGCTTGAGAAAAAAGGCTTTGCCACCGGCGACCTGGATACACAGGATAACGGCGCGGCCAATACAGGTACCAATTCTACCGGAAAAACCGCCTGGACCCTTGCCTCTCTACTGGGCGCGGTTGATTACAATTACCTGGGCAAATATTACGCAAGCGCCAGTTTACGCCGCGACGGTTCATCAAGGTTCGGCGTGAACAATAAATATGGCAACTTCTACTCGGCAAGCTTATCATGGGTGCTATCGCAGGAAGATTTCATAAAATCGCAAACCTGGATAAACGTACTGAAACTAAGGGCATCAGTAGGTACCGCCGGTAATTTCAGCGGTATCACCAACTACCAGTCATTAGGGTTATACACCTTTGGTAAGTACAACGACCTGTTAACATCCTTCCCATCGCAAATAGCCAATCCTGATCTTACCTGGGAGAAAAAGCTGAAAAGGAATGTCGCGGTTGATTTTGAATTTTTCAATTCGCGGTTATCGGGGTCGTTTGAATACTATAACGAGAACACAACTGCCCTGCTGTTAAAAGTGCCGGTATCGCAAACAACCGGTTATACTTCTATAGTAAGCAATGTAGGTGCCATGAACAACAGTGGTATCGATTTTTCATTGAACGGCGATATCATCAGGAGTAAGGATTTCACCTGGAGCGCTTATGGCAATATAAATTACAACCGCAACAAGGTTACCGAACTTTATAACGGCGCTACCGAAATTGACGATGAGAACCTGTTAGGAACCACCAAGCCGGGGTATGCCATCAATACCTTTAAACTGGTAAGGTACGCGGGGGTTAATTCTGAAACCGGGGCTGCGCAATATTACACCAAAGACGGTGAAATTACCGAAGAGTACTCGAGCGATGATGCCGTATTACTGGAGGGAAAAAGTCCCAGCCCCAAATTTTTCGGTGGTTTTGGTACCAGTATAAACTATAAAGGCGTTAATCTTTCGGCCGACTTTACCTACACCTTAGGCAATTACGTGTTTAATTACAATAAGGAAGTGTTGGTATCATGGGGCGATGGGGTATATGCCCCGCAGGCTGTCGAAGCTTTAAACTACTGGAAAAAACCGGGCGACACCAATGTGCTGCCACTGGCAAGCCCTGATAATATTACTTACGATACCGACCTGTACCTGCAAAATGCATCATTTGTAAGACTGCGTAATGTTACGCTGGCCTATACCATACCGCAGGCGTTTACTCAAAAATATAAAATACAATCTCTTAGGCTGTTTATAACAGGCCAAAACCTGCTCACTTTTAATCCGCATAAATTTTTTGGCGACCCGGAAGTGGGTTTAGGCAACGAAGAGGATTTTGTAGACAACATACGGGGGCAAACTACCTTGTTTACTTACCCTAACACCAGGCAGTTCACCTTTGGAGTTAATTTAACCTTTTAAGAAAAATATAAAGCGATATAAAGATGAAAAAGATATATATATACGCATCGCTTACCCTGCTGCTGGCGGTAGGGGCATGCAAAAAGGAACTTACGCAAAACCCGTATAACTCAATACCGGTAGAACAGGCCTTTAACAAGCCCGATGATTTTACCAATGCTGTGCGGGGCGCTTACGGCGCGTTGTTAGGCGCGGCTTATTATGGCGGACAGGATAACGGCGCCATGGTAAGTACGGCCGATGTACTTGCAGATAACCTGATATTGAACCAATCGGGCCGCAAATCGCAGCTTAAATATTACATCTATAAATATGTAGCCGGCGATACCTGGGAAATGTGGCGTTATGCTTACAAGGCTATATTACGCAGTAACTACATCCTTGCTAATATCAATAAACTGCCGGCGGGCGAGTTTAAGGACAATGTACAAGGCGAAGCACTGGCCATAAGGGCGCTGGCACACTTCGACTTATTGCGGCTGTATGCCAAATCATATACAAGTGCTACGGATGCCGATCCGGGAGTTCCGTATGTGACCTCTACCGATCCAACTGCGCTGCCTTCTCGTACGCCTCTAAAACAGGCTTATGGCTTGGTGGTTGCAGACCTGGCACAGGCCGAAGGCTTGCTTAACGAAGATAATGGGGTTGGCCGGATACATAAGGCAGCAGCGGAGGCATTACTGTCGCGGGTGTACCTGTATATGGGAGAGTGGCAAAAAAGCGCAGACGAAGCGACAAAAGTAATAGCCGATGTTCCCGCTGAGAATGACTTGGCCACCACGTCTCAGTTTGCTGATATATGGATAGATGCGACTGAAAAAGATGTGTTATTTAAAATAAAGAACCTGGATGCTGACAATACCCCGGTAGGCGTAGGTTATAAGCAAAGTACCGAAGAAGGTGTAATACCTGAGTATAGCCCTGACTTTGCCTTTTACCAGTTATTTACTGATGATGACGTACGGAAGGATGCTTATATTGATGAAACGGAATATAACGGCATCGACTATTTTTATATCAGTAAATATACCGGGCGGTCTACCGGCAATGCCGATGTGGTTGACATTAAGGTGATACGCATGGGCGAAGTTTACCTTAACCGCGCCGAAGCTTATTTCCATTTAAATAACCAGGGTGCCGCCCTTGACGACCTTAATACCTTGCGCAGTAACAGGTATACAGGTTTTGATGAGGCAACAGCTAACGAAACAGGAGAGGCCCTAAGCGATGCGATACAGCTGCAGCGCCGTTTGGAACTTGCCTTTGAAGGGTCGCGCTTTTTTGACCTGAAACGGCAAAACAAAGGCATACAACGCTCAAGCTTTGGCGACCGGGCGGATGGTTCGGGCATATCGGCAACTGTTAAAACCCTGCCGGCTAACAGTCCGCTGTTCCAGTTGCCTATACCGCAAGCTGAGATAAATGCGAACACGAACATAAAGCAAAATACTTATTAACCGGGAAAACCAATAGCGATGAGATGCTTATCTCATCGCTATAATACGGTGTATTAAAGGTGATTTCCACATATAGCACAGGCAAAGCAGTTATTAAGTTTGTAACAACCAGATAATTTGTCGTTAAAATATTTGGTCAGTTAATAGTTAATTAAAAAAGTCAGATACGCGAGGTATTTGACTTTTTGCATTTAGGGTTATTTCCATCCGTGAGATCAAAAAAATCAGTGAGATCCCCAATTATAAAATGTGCGAAAATCACCTTTTTTCTTCCAACTGTAACGTCTGAGAAAAAAATCCGTCTTCTATATAAAACTATTTGTACCGATATGAAAAAAGTTATTCTACTTACATTAACAGTGGTTGGCGGCCTGTTCGTAAAAACGTTAAGCCCCGAGCGTGAAGGCAGGCAAACATCTCACGGCACATCAAAATTTAGCTGTACAAAAGCCGCGGATGTGTATGCACTCCCTAAAATTAAATCATCCGAGCTGGCATAAGCTGTTGTTTATTTTGTTTTCTTATTTGATATTGCAGGCTGTTGAACGGCTATGCAAAAAAGAAGAAAGCACATATTACTTTACACCCTGCTGGTTATCACCATAGGGTTTATCTTACTATCGGTATTCGTATCGTTTTTCCCCGAAAGTACGATAGACCGCGAGTTTTCTGAAGAAGTTCAGGAACACCGCTTTCCGCTGCTTGATATTGCTATGAAAATAGTTAGCTATCCCGGCTATGCCGAGGTAGGCGGGCCTATGGCTTTTGTAACGGCATTGCTGTTTTTTGTTTACAGGCACAAAAAAGAGGCTTTGTTTGTCGTACTCACCCTTTTGTCGGGCGCAGTAAGCTCTGTGGTAAAATTATTTGTTAACCGCCCCCGCCCGGGTGCCGATGTAGTACGGGTTATTGAAGAAACACGCCAACAAAGTTTCCCGAGCGGGCATACCCAATTCTATGTTGTATTTTTTGGGTTGTTGGTGATATTGATGTACAACCTCAAAAACCTGCCTAAATGGTTAAGATTGGGCGTTTCCGGCATATCACTGCTGTTGATATTCACCATCCCCTTCTCGCGCATTTACCTGGGCGCGCATTGGTTTACCGATGTAGTGGGTGGTTTTTTACTCGGCTTGTTATGCCTGTCGGCGCTGGCCTATTTTTATTTGAGGAAAATGGGGGAGCGGATTTAACCTCAATATTAAAAAGATTGTCATTTCGACGAGGTACGAGAGAAATCTTATACGACAGATAGGCTAACGAAGCATGTAGCAGAAGATTTCTCACTACGTTCGAAATGACAATCCCCCTTCCCAAGGGAAGGAATCGCACAGGTCCACTGCTTTAAAATCTTAACTCTTCTTCTTAATTCTTGATTCTAATAAAACCTATCCCAATATCTCCTTAATATCATCAGCCGATAACGACTTGATAAAGCTTTCTTCGGTAGTAATTAAGGCGCGGGCTACGCTGAGCTTGCGCTGCTGCAGGGCGAGTATCTTCTCTTCCACCGTATCTTTGGTGATGAATTTATAGATAAACACATTTTTGGTTTGACCGATGCGGTGCGTACGGTCGATAGCCTGCTGCTCAACCGCGGGGTTCCACCACGGGTCGAGGATGAATACGTAGTCGGCTTGCGTAAGGTTAAGTCCGACACCGCCGGCTTTTATCGATATCAGGAACACCCTTGTCGTTTCATCTTCCTGGAAACGTTTTACAACGTCGCCGCGGTTTTGGGTGCTGCCGTCAAGGTAAACATACGGGATGCCCTTTTCATCAAAGTGGTTGCGGTAAATGGTAAGCTGTTTTACAAACTGCGAGAAGATAAGCACCTTATGACCGCCATCCAATACGTTAGTAAGCGTGTGCACCACGTTCTTAAACTTACCCGAATCGCCCTCGTAATCGGCATCTATCATACTGGGGTGATTGGCTATCTGGCGCAGCTTTATCAGTCCCTGCAATACCTGTATGTGCTGTTTGGCGTAGGTTCCATCCTCCAGGCTTTTCAGTAACTCGTTGCGGTATTCTGATTTTACTTTTTCGTATACTTCGGCCTGCTCTTCGCTCATCTGGCAATAAAACAGGTTCTCGGTTTTTGGCGGCAGTTCGGTAGCTACCTGTTCTTTAGTACGGCGCAGCACGAAGGGCTTTATCAGCGCCTGCAGGCGGCGCGCCTTGTCCTCGTCCTTTTTCTTTTCTATCGGCGTAACAAACTCGTTCAGGAAAAACTGTTGCGCGCCCAGCAGGCCGGGGTTAATGAACGACATTTGCGTCCACAGGTCATTCACCGAATTTTCAACCGGCGTACCGCTCAATATCAGTTTGTAGCGCGATTTCAATTGCTTAACCGCCTGGTACGATTTGGACGACGGGTTTTTGATGTTCTGGCTCTCATCCAGTATCACATAGTCAAAAAAGTACTCTTTAAACAGGTCTATATCTATCCGGCTAATGCCATAGGTGGTTACAATAACATCATAATTTTTAAACACCTCCGGCGACTTGTACCTGAACGTGCCGGTGTGTACCATCATCCGTATTTGGGGGGTAAACTTTTTAGCCTCGTTAAGCCAGTTATATATCAGCGATGTAGGCATGATAAGCAGCGAGGTACTGCTGCTGCCTGCGGCTTCAGCATCCTCCTTGTTTTTTTGCAGCAGTGCCAGCGTTTGTATGGTTTTACCCAAGCCCATATCATCAGCCAGGCATCCCCCAAAATGGTAGTTCTTTAAAAAGTGGAACCAGTTGTAGCCTGCCTTTTGGTAAGGCCGCAACTCCCCGGCAAAATTAACCGGCATGGCAATTTCTTCCAGTTCCTCAAAATCGTTCAGCTTCTGCAGCTTTCGGGTCATGGTGATACCGGCCAGTTCACCATCGGCCAGTTCGTTGACCAGGCCAATGTGGTGGCGGCGCAGTTTAAGTTCGTTACCGCCCTCGCTAAAGTGCAGCAGGTTGCCGTATTGCGAAAACCATTGCTCGGGGATCACCGCTATTTCGCCACTGGGCAGTACAAACTCTTTTTTATGATTGAGGATATGATTTTTTAATTG
>JBDSIC010000386.1:0-3283 GCA_039918195.1 Mucilaginibacter sp. | reverse complement strand
GATTATCCCGCTGGTCGCAGTAAAAACCTGATTTTTGCCCTTCGGCGATGTTGATGCCGTAGATAATATCGTTTTCCTTTACCTCTACAAATTCCGGCGGAGTTGTGCCCGCCAGTAAATTATTCACTGTTTCCAGGCCTTCATGCGCACGCGATGAGGCATCGCTTTTATCAAAGATACTTAGGGGCTTAAGCAGTTTTTGCAGTTCATCAATAACAACAGGCATCAATCTTTCCATACCGGATGTAAGCACCTGTACCGCCAAATGACCGGCATATTTATCTACAATCAATCCGGGCAGGTAATCAGCTTCGCTAAAAATTAAGCGACAAGTGTTGGTGCTGCCATCGGCTAACAGGTGCTTGCGTGCGGCAACTGCTGTGCGTACTTTGCTACGCAGCCAGGCCTCGTCAACCGTTGCCTGTTCGTCCCACTCTAACAGGCGCAGGGCCACACGCGATTGGTCGTTAAAAAAACCGTAGGCCATAAAATCGCCTTTGGCATTTTTCAAACGCACAATATCGCCATTGGCGGGTTTGCCCTTCACCGGTTCAATTGCGCCCGAAAATACCCAGGGGTGTTTATGTAATACCGCTTTTTCTTTTCCTTTTTTCAGGATAATATCAATCATGGATACAAAGATAATAAAGAGTTCATAGTTGATGGTTCAAAGTTCAGCCGGATGCTATCAAAGAAAATGTCATTTCTAACGGTTTATGAGGAGAATGACGATTAGTTTTTTAGTAGGGGATATTCACCTCACCGCCATCATTGTCAACTATTTTTTTCACCCCAACACCTTTATCAAACCCATGTAATACCACTTTCAGTTTGTTGAACCGGGAAGTAAAACTACCCTCAACTGCCGATAGTGTGATTGCCTTTTTAGCAGGCTCAAAAGTGATGGTACGTTTATAATAAACGCCCTGCTCATTATCATATGTGCTGCCGTCGTCCTCATAATAAACAAATTGGTTAACCGACTTACCATTCCAGACATGCAACTCCAAAATGCCGTCGCCTTTTTCGCTGGTGCTTTGTACTACATGCTGCATCGGGACAATAGCACCGGCTTTTGCAAATACCGGCAGGTCGTCCAGAGGGGCGGGTACTTTGTGCGCCTTACCGCCTTTATACTTTTTCTCTGTACTTAAACGGTACCATTCGCCTTCGGGCAGGTAAACCTGGGCAATGCGTTTGGTGCTTTCAACAGGGGCAACCAGCAGGGCATCGCCAAACATACACTGGTTTTGGTATTGCACATCAAAAACGTTTTCGTCTTGCGTGTGTTCAATGGCTAAGGTGCGACTTAATGGCAGCCCGGTTTGTGCCGACTGATAAAAACCTGAATAGATATAAGGCAGCAACTTGTAGCGCAGTTCGATATCCTTTTTAATGACCCGCTCATTCTGCTTGCCCCATTCCCAGGGCTCGCGCATAGCGGTCCCAATTTCGGCGTGGTTGCGGTACATCGGGATATACGGGCCGAGCGAGTTCCAGCGTATCATCAATTCGGGCGTTGGGTTGCCTGTATACCCGCCAATATCAACACCCGCGAATGACATACCCACCAGTCCTAAACTATTTATTAGCCGCTGACCGTAAAGCATGTGCTCATCGGTAGCGGTGTTATCGCCCGTCCACACCGCAGAGTAGCGCTGGGTGCCACAATAAGCCGCGCGGGTGAGTATAAACGGACGCGTGTTACCCAATATTTTACGCGTGCCGTTGTAAGTGGCTTTGGTCATTTCCATGCCGTATACATTACGTACCTCGCCAATATATTTATCGCCGAACTTTACGTTTAACGGAATGTTTTGCCCCCACGCTGCAGGTTCGTTCATATCGTTCCAAAAGCCCTCGATGCCCGGCTCCGTCAGTGCGGTGAACGATGCACCCCACCATTCCTTAACCTCCTCATTAAAGAAATCGGGGAAGTAACAGCGGCCCGGCCAAACGCTGGCGATGTATTTATCGCCATTGCTATACGTGGCGAAGTAATTTCTATCTACCCCTTCATCATATTGCTTGTAGCCGGGCTCAACCTTGATACCGGGGTCAACAATGGCCACTACTTTAAAGTCGATGGCCTTTAGCTGGTCGACCATACCTTTCGGGTCGGCAAAGGCTTCCTTGTTCCAGGTAAAAATTTTGTAATTGTCCATATAATCTATATCGCAATAGATCACATCGGCAGGTATGTTCAGCTTCCTGAATTTGGTGGCTATTTTAAGCACCTCATCAGCGCTCATATAGCTATATCGGCATTGCTGGTAGCCCAGGCTCCACAGCGGCGGCATATCCATGCGGCCCGTTAGCCAGGTGTAATCCTCGATAATTTTGGCCACCCCCTGCGCGCCGAAAAAATAATAGTTCATATCCCCGCCGTCAGCGCCAAACCAACTCATCTCATCATCGGTAGTAGCCCCAAAATCGAAGTAACTCTTGTGGGTGTTATCAAAGAACAACCCATAAGTGAGTCCGCTATGTAAGCCTATAAAAAACGGGAAGGTTTTGTAAAGCGGATCGGTGTGTATGGTATGACGTGAGGCATCAGTGTTCCAGTTCACGTAGTGGGTGCCGCGGCGATTAAGGTCGCCGGTTTTTTCGCCCAGGCCGATAAATTTTTCGTCAGCATATAGCTTACGGTAATTTACCACGCGTTCGCTTTGCCAGTTAACGCCGAAGCGGCTATCATCTTCGCTTAATACTTTATCGTCAGCAGTGTAAAAGTTAAAGCGTAAGGGCGATCTGTTAACACGAAGTTTTAGGACATCGGTACTGATAGTTATTGCCTCATCAGTTTTGGTATAGCTCAGCGTACCCATAGGCTGCTGTATTACCGCGAAGGAAGTATCCGGCTTATCCGGGTATTTCGTGATGTGCACCCTGATGATGGCATCGTTGTACACATATACTTTCGCGGTGGCCTCGTTAGTTTTAAGAGTTAAAACATTGCCTTGTTGTGATACACTTTCTACGTTTCCTAAAACTTCTGTCGTCATGGTCACTCGTTTATAATAAAGCGTCATTGCTGCGAGGGTATATGCCTCACCTAAATCCTCTCCAAAGGAGAGGACTTGAAGAGAGTTTTTTCTTAAAATCTCCCCCTTTGGGGGAGATCCGATAGCTATCGGATTAGAGGGGGCCGGGGTTTACGCCCAAAGATTCTCCGGGTACGTCCCGTTATTCACCAGCTCTGAAATACTTTGCTGCACTATCGGCTTATCCTCTTTATAAGTAACGCCAAACCATTTGTTGGCTGTTGGTATCACCTTAAATG
>JBDSIC010000385.1:0-2989 GCA_039918195.1 Mucilaginibacter sp. | reverse complement strand
CATAGGTATATCGCAGGTAAGGCTGGGCGCGCAGGTGACACCAGGTACTACTTTGCTTAATACCATATCGGCAGAAAGCCCGGTAGCTGTTGATGTGGTGATAAACGAGCAGGATATTGACAGGTTTTACAGCCTGCAAAAAAGCAGTACTGATACTACCTTTAAACTGCAACTATCCAACGGTGATTTTTACAGTAAAACAGGCCGTGTGCTGGCGGTAGACAGGGGTGTGAATAACCAAACCGGCAGCACCACCGTACGGGTAGCCTTCCCAAATGAAAATAATGAATTGAAGGATGGCATGAGCGCTGTGTTGAATGTGCTTAACAGCCAGTCGGGCAACCGTATACAAATACCATACAAATCGATAACTGAGCAAATGGGCGAGTTTTTTGTTTTTGTGGCAAAGGATGATTCGCTCGCATTACAGAAAAAAGTAAAGCTGGGGCCCCGTGTTAACAGTGATGTTATTATAATGGAAGGAATTAATGCAGGTGATAAGGTAATTACCGAAGGTTTCCAACGCCTGCGCGACAGCAGTAAGATAACTTTGGGAGCCCCGGTGGCAGCACCTGTTAAAAAATAGGGCAGTTTTTAGTAGCAGTTTGCAGCAGGTGATTTAACACTGCTAAATAATAACAGAGGTATCCATATCCTGTAAAAATAATATAGAATGATTGCAGAAACCTTTATAAGACGGCCGGTTACAGCCATAGTTATATCACTGGTAATACTAATAGTAGGCACCATTGCCATTGGTGTGTTGCCTATTGGCCAGTATCCCGAAATAACGCCGCCCACCGTACAGGTTACGGGCAATTACACCGGCGCCGACGCGCTGACGGTTGAGCAAACGGTTGCCACGCCTGTAGAAGTACAGGTAAACGGCACCCCGGGTATGACCTACCTGCAAAGTAACAGCACGGGCAACGGCCAAATGAGCATGACGGTGAATTTTGAAGTAGGTACCGACATTAATATAGCCGCCCTGGATGTGCAGAACAGGGTAGGGATAGCCCTGCCAACACTGCCGCAGGAAGTACAGCGTTTGGGCATGATCGTGCGTAAACGTAACCCGAGTATACTAATGTTGGTTGCCATATACGCCCCAAAAGGCAGCCACGATGTTACCTTTATGGATAACTATGCCAACGTATTTGTTAAGGATGCGCTGCTGCGTACCAAAGGTGTGGGCGACGTGTTTACGCGGGCTGATGATTTTAGTATGCGTATATGGCTGAAGCCGGATAAACTGGCTGCGCTTAACATGTCTGCGGCTGATGTTACCGCCGCTTTGCAGGAACAGAATGCGCAGGTAGCCGCCGGTACGGTAGGCTCAACCCCGCAAATGAAAGGGCAAACCTTTGAATATACCGTGCTGGTAAAAGGACGACTGACCAGTGCAGAAGAGTTTGAAAATGTTGTTGTAAAAACCATACCCGAAACCGGCGCGGTAGTGCATTTAAAAGATGTGGCCCGGGTACAGTTAGGTAAGTTTAACTATGCCGGTAACTCGTTTATCGATAACAAGCGTGCATCGTACCTGCTGATATACCAGGCACCCGGCAGTAACGCCATCGAAACGGCCGATAATGTGCAGGCAACCATGGATCAGCTTAAAAAGTCGTTTCCAACAGATATTGACTATGTGATACCGTTTGAAACAGTTACGGTAGTAAAGGTTTCGCTGCACGAGGTAATTGAAACGCTTATTATCGCGCTGGCATTGGTTATCATCGTAGTTTTTCTTTTTTTGCAGGACTGGCGCACCACGCTGATACCTATATTGGCTATTCCCGTAGCTATTGTCGGCACCTTTATATTCTTTATTCCCTTAGGATTTACTATTAACACACTTACCTTATTTGGTTTTGTGCTGGCAATAGGTATTGTGGTGGATGATGCCATTGTGGTGGTAGAGGCCGTACAGCATTATATGGATACAAAGGGCATGTCACCAAAAGAAGCCACGCTGCATGCCATGCGTGATATTTCGGCACCGGTTATAGCCATCGCGCTGATACTGGCTGCGGTGTTTGTGCCGGTAGGCTTTGTGCCGGGCATAGTAGGCCGGCTTTACCAGCAGTTTGCTATCACCATCGCTATTTCGGTATTGATATCGGCCTTTGTGGCGTTGTCATTAACACCTGCTTTGTGCGTACTGATACTAAAGCCCCATAAGCTGGATCAAAACTCCAAAGGGCTTGATAAATGGTTTTTCAGGTATAATAACTGGTTTGAAAGGGTTACCGGCAGGTACGAAAAGACTGTTGGCAGGGGCATTAAGTACTCGAAATTTGTGGTAATTATACTGGTATGCATTATTGTGGGTACGGTGTTGATGTTTAAAGCCAAGCCCGCAGGGTTTTTACCTACCGAGGATGAGGGTCGTATTTTTGTAACTTTTGATCTGCCCGAAGGCTCATCAACCGAACGTACCGTGGCTGTATTACACGAAATGATGAACACGCTGGACAGCATCCCGGCTATAAAGCATTACGCTGCGCTGGGGGGATTGAATGCGGTTAACTTTTCAACCAAATCAAACAGCGGTACCATATTCGTACAATTAAAACCCTGGGATGAGCGGAAGGATAAAAAGGATCAGCGCGAGGCATTAACAGCCTTGTTCCAACAAAAACTTGCTAAGATAAAAGAGGCGAACATTGTAGTGATATCACCGCCGGCCATACCGGGCTTGGGTAACACGGGTGGTTTTTCGTTCATATTACAGGAGCGGGAAGCAGGCGGCGATATCAAGAACTTTGAAAAAACGTTACAGAATTTTCTTGCTGCCTTAGGTAAGCGACCTGAAATTACAAAGGCGTTCTCCTTCTTTTCCGCCCGTACACCGGCATACCAGCTGACCATTGACCGGGAGAAAGCCAAAAAGTTAGGGGTGCAAATAACCGATATCAACAATGCGCTGCAAACATATATGGGCAGTTCATATATCAATGATTTTACTATTTACGGGCGTAATTTCAGG
>JBDSIC010000384.1:0-5196 GCA_039918195.1 Mucilaginibacter sp. | reverse complement strand
CACCTATAGTCGTATCTGCTTCCGCCCCTTCGCCAAATATGGCCGACCACCTGCCGGATATATTATACGATGCAGTTTGCGATGTTTTGAAAAAACGCCAGGAGGTATTAGGTACAGCAGTAAATTTCATTGAGCGATAACCTTTTGAGGTAAGCTTAGTCCATTGTCCGTTTAACCCGCCGGCAGTCTTTTTCAAGCGGAATTCATTGCCGTACAGCGGCATTCTTATGAAAACTGAATCGCCTGCCATAGTTATATCGGTCACCTTAAAACGCTCGGCCGCGTTAAAAATAGTTATTGCTTGCTTACCGGCACTATCGGTTACCTCGAAATTAAAAGGAATCTCCCTGGCTGATGAGGTCATCAGCGCGCCGCGCCAAATACCGGGAGCTAATTGAGCATTCGCATTATTCAAAAACAAGCCGAGGAGAAATATAATTAACAGATTTTTTTTCATGGGATATTGAACTACTTTTTTAGAGCCTTTTCAATATCATTCAGCTTATCAAAAAAACGTTCGTTAAAGGCTTGCTGCTGCTGAAATTGATTAATAGAAACCTCCATAAATTGCCTGAGCGTTTCATTTGTTTCCTTAATTAACCCTGTATGCAGATTTAAAATATCACTTTGTTTATTTAAAATTTCGGTATGCTGGTTAAGTATGGTTGAATGCTCATCCAGTTTTTCAGCCTGCTGATCCTGTTTTCTTAGCATTTCAGAAACTACTACCAATAAATCTTTATCCGTCATACCCAAATTTAACAAAATTTATAGAAATTTATTTCAGCACTTCACGCGATATGACAATACGCTGAATTTCTGAAGTCCCCTCATATATCTGTGTAATTTTGGCATCCCGCATCAGCCGCTCTACGTGGTATTCCTTTACATAGCCGTAACCCCCGTGTATTTGTACGGCCTCAACCGTAGTGCGCATGGCTGTTTCAGATGCGAATAGCTTGGCCATAGCGCTTACTTTAGCATAAGGCTGGCCATTATCTTTTAACCAGGCTGCCTGCAGGCATAGTAACCGCGCGGCCTCAATTTCGGTTGCCATATCGGCGAGTTTGAACTGGATAGCCTGGTGATCGGATATCGGCTTGCCGAAAGATTTACGCTCTTTTGAATATTGCAAAGCCAGTTCGTAAGCGCCTGATGCTATGCCCAACGCTTGCGAGGCAATCCCTATACGTCCCCCTTCTAAAACCTTCATCGCGAATTTAAAACCAAAGCCATCCTCACCAATCCTGTTCTCTTTGGGTACCTTTACATCGGTGAACATCAGCGAGTGCGTGTCGGAGCCGCGTATACCCAGCTTGTTTTCTTTAGGGCCTACGGTGAACCCCTCTAAACCTTTTTCTACGATGAACGCGTTAATGCCGTGGTGTTTTTTTGCCACATCAGTTTGCGCTATTACTATGTAAGTTGAGGCTGTGCTGCCGTTGGTTATCCAGTTTTTAGTACCGTTAAGCAGGTAATGATCGCCCATATCAATGGCGCTGGTTTGCTGCGAAGTAGCATCGGACCCGGCTTCGGGTTCCGAAAGGCAGAAAGCGCCTATTACTTCGCCTTTTGCCAATGGGATAAGATATTTTTCCTTTTGATGATCGCTTCCATATTTCTCAAGTCCATAACATACCAGCGAGTTATTTACCGATACGACCACCGATGCCGAAGCGTCAATTTTTGAAAGTTCCTCCATTACCAGCACATACGACATGGCATCCATACCGCTGCCGCCATACTGTGGCGATACCATCATGCCTAAAAAACCCATTTCACCAAGTTTTTTTATTTGTTCTGCCGGAAATTTTTGGTGTTCGTCGCGTTCTAATACGCCGGGTTTAAGCTCGGTTTGGGCAAAATCCCTGGCGGCCTGGCGTATCATCAACTGCTCTTCAGATAATTGGAAATCCATGGTGTATAATTTTATTAAAGGTAGTTTAAATCCAATGCAAGCATATTGAATTTTTAGCAAAAAAAAAGAGAGCTTTTTTTGAAGCTCCCTTTCCCCTAATTAATTTAAACTATTGATTAAACCCAAAACAAAGAACATAAAATCCCAGCCTGGGTGTCTGAGAATTTGATTAAGTTTTACATAGGTAGATGTAATTTCTTATTTTTCTACAGATTGACGTAAGGTTATAATGACTTAAACAAACACGAAGCCAAATAATTTGAACAAATTGTAACTAAGCTGTTACAAAGCCAAAACATGCTGAATGAAACAAATTTGGAGTTAGAAAATTCAAGCGTGTAAACACACATTGCCGGATAGGTGCCTTTATCTTATTCGGTGTATAGTAAATAACACAGGATGTCGTCTTTTATTTACTACAACCATAATAATGTGTCTTTATTTATGAACATTTTTCAATTAGCTATATTTGAAATAAATGGAAATGACAGAAACCGTATTAACATGGCTTAAACAGCAAAGCGGGCTTGAGGTAACAGGGGTTATTACCGGGCTGCTATGCGTGTACCTGGCGGCTAAAAATAATATTTGGAACTGGCCGGTAGCCATAGTAAGCGTAGGTATTTACATCTTCATTTTTTATGAGGTGAAGCTTTATGCCGATATGGGGCTCCAGTTTTATTTTTTAGCAATGAACATTTATGGCTGGTATTACTGGAGCAATAAACCCGCTGATAAACAGAAAACACCTGTAAAACGTTTAAGCCAAAAGGAAGCATGGATATCCGCGGCAGTAGTAGTGGTTTTTACTGTTCTGCTGGGGACAGGCTTGCATTATACCCCGGCATCATATCCCTATTTAGACAGCTTTTGTGCTGCATGCAGCCTGGTTGCACAGGCCCTGCTGGCGCGAAAAATATTAGAGAACTGGCTGATATGGGTATTTGTGGACATTATTTATGTGGGCATTTATATATTTAAGGACCTGCATTTAACTGCGGCGATGTATGCCGCTTATGTAGTAATAGCCGCGGTAGGCTATATCGACTGGAAGAAGGATTGGGAAAAACAGGGTATTTGATTCGGATTTATGTGTATACTTTTATAATTAACTATCCGGAATGGAAAATCTGAGACCCGATATCATAAAAATTGCCGTAGTAGGTCCCGAATCAACCGGTAAATCAACCATGGCCGCTTACCTGGCTAAGCATTACCATACGGTTTGGGTACCCGAGTTTGCGCGCGAATACTGTGAAAAACTAACTGCCCCATGTACTTTTGGCGACGAGGTAAACATGTTTTACGGGCAGCTGGAACTCGAAAAAAAACTGCTGCCACAAGCCAATAAACTTTTAATATGTGATACCACCTTCATCACCATAAAAATCTGGAGCGACCAGTTGTTCGGGCAGTCGCCGCCCGAGGTGCTGGAGGAATTGCCTGAACATCCTTATGATCTTTACCTGCTGCTGGACATTGATATGCCCTGGGTAGACGACCCTCTGCGTGATTTCCCCGACATGCGCGAACACTTTATGCAGGTTTGGCACAAAGAGTTGCAGGCATTGAGCGCAAAATACGTAGTTATATCCGGGCTGGGGCAGCAACGTTATGATGCTGCGGTTGCAGCGGTTGATGATTTTTTAGCGTCAAAATAAAGTGGCGGCGAGGTATGCTATTACTCTCTTAAGAGAGGATAATAAATGGTTATAAAGCATGGGCTGTGCGATTCCCTCCTTTGGGGAGGGTGTAGGGAGGGGTTTCCTACGGATGCAAAGCGTTAAACCCACCCCTGCCACAACACAAATCCAGCCCGCCCCCTCCAAGGAGGGGATTTTAATCTGCTTCACCGGGAGGAAGAGAATATCCTATCATTCTAAAAATAAATCCGAACCCGATAGCTATCGGGTCGAACATTCGAAATCCGAAATTGAAATATTTTCCATATCACGTGCAACATCCTGTAATACACTGTGTCTTATAATACAGAAAGCTGAATATCACAATTGGAAGCCATATACATCGACAAACATTATAACCTGGTGGTTGAGTGCAAGCAGGGTAGTAAAAAAGCCTGCTATGAGCTGTACCGTCTCTACTCAAAAGCGATGCTGAACGTCGCCTTTAGGATAGTGGGCGATATTGCCGAAGCCGAAGACGTGCTGCAGGAAGCATTTTTACATGCTTTTAGTAAAATGCAGGATTTCAGGCAGGAAACAACTTTCGGGCTGTGGCTGAAGCAGATTGTGGTATCGCGCTCCATCAACATCCTGCGCAAACGCAAAATGGAATTTGCGGATATGGATGAAGATATTGAGAATATACCGGCAGAGGAGGCGCATGATGATGAAGAAACACAGTATAAAGTGGCCGTTGTTAAAGAGGCGATGAAGGAGTTGCCCGAGGGTTACCGTGTAGTATTATCATTATACCTGCTTGAAGGGTACGACCACGAGGAAATAGGCCAGATCTTAAATATAACAGAGAACACATCAAGAACGCAGTTTTTGAGAGCTAAAAGAAAATTGAGTGAGATTTTAAAAAGGAAAGGAGTTACATCATGAGCAAACGATTAGAAGATTTCATAAAAGCGAACAGGGAAGAGTTCAATGATATAGAGCCCCGCATGGAATTATGGGACAGGATAGAACATAACCTGGAATTAAACAAGGCACAGCCAAAAAAGCCTGAGGCAAAAACCTTCTCGCTGGCATTTGTATTAAAGGTTGCCGCCAGTGTTATTGTAGTAATGGGCGTATGTTTTACCCTTTACCTGGGTAACCAAAGCAAAGCAGGCGTAAGCCTGGCCGATATTAACCCGGCTTACGCCAAACAGCAGGTGCACTATGCATCGTTAGTACAAAACAAACGCAACGAATTGAAGGAGCTGGCAAAGTCAGACCCCCAGTTATATAAGGAATTCAGCAGTGAGTTACATAAAATGGACTCTGTATACCGCCGGCTTAACAGCGATTTGGCTACCAGCCCTAACCAGGAAAGTGTTTTACGTGCAATGATCCGGAACTTGCAAATACAAACCGAGGTACTTAACCAGCAATTAAGCGTAATTGAACAGTTTAATCAATCGAAAAAGGAACAGCAAAATGAAATTAAAAATATATAAACAGGCCCTTTTAATGCTCGTTGCATTTTTAGTACTGGGCTTGCCTGCCATAGCACAGGAAGCCGGCGCTACCCCGCCGGAGCCCCCCGCCACAGAGGTAATGGAGGTGATAGTGCCTGAAATACAGGTACAAACGGATGGGCAACAGCCT
>JBDSIC010000383.1:0-3896 GCA_039918195.1 Mucilaginibacter sp. | reverse complement strand
GATAAAAACCAGTACGCGCAGTTTCATACAGTAAAGTTAAGCTTTAACAGGCAGTATTTATAACACTATTTTGATGGGACAATGCCGGTTTCGGCCATGATAAAAACGGTTACCTCGTTGGCCAGTACCAAGCTGCTGCCGCCAACATTAAAATCTTTACGGTTTATTATAAAGCTGCCGTTATACCCGGCCTTGCCGTTGCCGGCGGTATAGGTAAAAGGCACGTCGACCTGTTTGGTAATGCCTTTTATGGTGAGGTTAAACTTGCCGGTATAGTTGTTGCCACTTTTACGCTGAAAGGAAAGTGATTTTAAAAGGATGCGCGGGTAATGCTCAGCGTCAAAAAATTTCGCGCTCTTTAAATGTCCGTCACGGGTGCTATTGTCAGAGTCAACGGTATTTACATCAATGGATGCTTCGATAGTGCTATTAGTTAGCTGCGCAGGGTCAAACCTGATATCGGCCTGGAAGCCGCCGAATTTACCTCCGGTGGTTATACCTAAATTTTTTACCTGGTAGGTTACAGAGGAACGGGTAACAGCTGTTTGGGCATATGTAAAAGCCGCCGTAACAATCAACAAGGCGGTTAACAGTATTTTTATTCTTTTCATCAGGATATTAACGCAGGTATTTAAATTCTGTTGTTTACTCCGCCAGTTTCGGTATGCGTTTAGGCGTATCCTTACCCGATACAATGCTGCGGGAGCTTAACGCGATAGCCCTGATGGTAGCCGTAATGTTATTTACATCCAGCGTGCTGAACTCATCATCAACGGTGTGGTAAAATTTATCAATATCTATTTCGTCGGTTGATATGGTATGCGCCGGTACGCCAAGCCGGGCCAGTGTGGCATTATCACTGCGGTAAAAAAGGTTTTGGTCGGGATATGGGTCGGGGTGAAAGGTAAATTCGGTACCCTTAAGATTACTTTGCAGGATAGTACCAAAGTCCGACTTGTCATAACCGGTGATAAACGCGGAGTTCTTACCAAATTTGGAAGCTTTGCCGATCATCTCGATATTGAACATAGCCACGGTTTTATCCGGGTCTACCTGTTTCGAAAAATACTGAGAGCCGTAACCGCCAATTTCTTCAGCGGTAAAAGCAACGAATATCAGGGTGCGGGCATTATTGCCCAATTTTTTATAATACTTAGCCAGTGAAATAACGGCTGTAGTGCCCGATGCATCATCATCTGCACCGTTGGCAATACTATCGCCCGCTACAGTAGTTGCGCCGCCTATCCCTAAATGGTCATAGTGGCCCGAAAATATCACGTACTCGTCTGGTTTGGTTTTACCCGGAATCATCCCTGCCACGTTAAACAGGGGCTTGGCGGGTGTTTTTGCTTCATAGCTAACACTATATTTGCTTGTGTTGGCAAATTTACCTAATACCATTACCACCTGTTTGGCTTTGTCCGTTGTAAACGAAACACTGCCGGCTGCCAAACGCTCTTTAATTTGCTTAAAGTTAGGGGCAAACGACGGGTCTACCAGTATCAGCGCCTTTTTGTTACCACGGTAATACTCATAAAATACTTTGCGGAAATTCTCACCGGGTTTTATCACTACCACTTCTGCGCCGGCTGTATTATCCCATTTAAATGAGTCGCCGGCTATGGCAAAGGTGCCATTCGCGCCAATAGCCTCTCCGTTTATGGTTACTGTTGTGCTAACGGGTACCGACTGTATAACCTCAAAGCTTTGCCTGAAACCGGTTAAGCCTTTCAGCGGTTGCAATCCCGCCGCTTTAAACTCGCCTTCAATAAATTTGGCTGCTTTATCAATACCGGGCGTAAACGAGCCGCGGCCTTCCATATCATCTGCCGCAAGTGTTTGTATAATGCGACTTACATCACCGGGAAGAACTGCCATATCGCCATTAAGTGCTGCCGGTGTTTTACAGGAGGTAAGTAAAAATATAGAGCAGGCGCTCAAAAACGATCCTGTTATCAATTTCTTTATCATCTTATTTAATTTTTGATTGTAACCATGCATTGCGGAACGCCTCCTGCTCCTTACTCAAAGGCTGCCCGGCATTTTCAAAGGTAACCACCTCAAAATACGGGTTTTCTTCTAACAGTACTTCAACCTCGTGCATACCCATTCGGTTCTTATACTTAACACTTAGTTTGTCGCCCGGTTTTTTTGTGGCGATGATACTATCCCAGGTTGCCTGGTCTTTTATATCCTGCCCGCCGGCTTGTAATATAACATCGCCTGCGTCAAGCCCGGCCTTGTAAATGGGCGTGCCTTCAACAGTACTGGTAGCAATAAACAAACCCTCGTTTGATGCGTTTGAATGTGCCTGCCCCGCCCTGTTACGGCCCACAGCATTAAACAGCGGCCCCGCCCAGGCAATGCCCGGATGCGCCTTGCGCATTAAGAAGCCCGCGTTTGCCAATAAGGGCGCATAATTGTTTTTCTCGGCACCATAAATAAATTCCTTAAAAAAGTCTGACGCAAAGCCGGGCTCCTTTGTAAATCTTGCCAGTGCAAGTTGCAGCATGGGTATGGTGTACGGCCGTTCGGTTTTGCCATAAGTAAGCCAAACCTGGCGCATATAATCGTCCAGTGTTAAATTAAATTCGCTGCGTAAACGGAGGTCGAGTGCCAGGGCCGTTGCGCCACCATATTGGTAGTAGGTGGTAAACACATTGGCGTTGTTATTGGCATCAATAGATACCCCGGCATCAGAAAATACCGCGTACTGGCTCATTTGCACCGGCGAATATTTTTTGGAAGCAGGCGTATTCAGCACCGCGTTCACTAACCCGCCCAATACCTGCCCATATTCATCATTAGTATAAAATCCGGCGCGTGTTAACAGCATTTCGCCGTAATACTGGGTAAAGCCTTCGGCAAACCAGAGTTCGCCGCTTTGGTTGGAGTGGGTAAAATCAAACGGCTCAAGCGATTTTGGCCTGATGCGCTCCACATTCCAGCTGTGGAAATACTCATGCGCGAATGTACCCAGCGTGGCTTTCTCGTTACCTTCTATCTTATCAAACGTGTCCGTTATTACCGTAGAGTTGCGGTGCTCCATGCCGTCGCCATTTACCGTGGGGTGCACGTTGTTTAAAAAGGTATATTCACCATAATCGTAGGCAGGTAATTCTCCAAACACGGCCTGCTCTTCTAACGTTACCTTTTGCACCATTTTGCCAAAGGCATCTATAAATTGCTGGCTATCGTCCGAATATACATGCAGGTTAATGCGCTGCCGTTTGCCGGTAGGATTAGTTACTTCCCAGCTTGTAATTTTAGAGGCTGAAAGCTGGATAGGGCTATCCATCATATACTGCAGGTTTGGCGCGGTGTAAATGCTGCCCCCTTCGTATTTAAGTTGTGTCGATACCTTCCAGTTGTATTTATCAATATTATTGAACTGGAATTTTACAGGCCTTCTTTCAAGCCCCGGTACCCACATAAAAGTAGCGGGCATATTCAGGTGTGCCTGCCCGGCATCAATGCCTGTGTAGGTCCCATCTACCCAATTGCCAAACAAAGTATAGCTGATGTTTACGGTGGATGGGTGTACAGGGATCTCGTAAATGTCACCATCTATCTGCCTTGCCGCCAGCATGCTGCCTTTTTCGCTAAAAGCGCTTACGTTGTATATGTTTTTACCAAACTCGTGCGTGGCATACCTGCCCGGTGATGAGCGGCTCATGCGAAAGCGCATGGGGCCTTTGGGTGCCTGCGGTATTGTAATTACTATCTCGGCCTCGTGGTGAACAGCATTAGGGAAAGATATGGTGTAATATATGGGTGCCGGCGAATATCTTTGGGCAAACAACGCGGAGGTATAAAAACTTACAGCCGCTAATAAGAACAATTTTTTCATTGGGTACAGTTAACAAGCCGGAAAATTACTATTATTTTTTTAAGCA
>JBDSIC010000382.1:0-3291 GCA_039918195.1 Mucilaginibacter sp. | reverse complement strand
AAAAACTGGGCACCAAAGGCGTAATTTTTATGCCCGAGATAACCCCCAAGCAAAAGGTTAAGCAAACCCTAATGTTTGGTAATGGCAATGTGGAAATAGTTTTAACAGGCGACACCTTCGACGATTGCCTGCTGGAAGCCCTTGCCTACACCGAAGCCCATGAAATGACCTTTATACCGCCTTTTGATACCTACCCCGTAATAGAGGGCCAGGGTACAGTTGGCGTTGAAATATTAAAAGACCTGCCCGATGTTGAAGTGGTGCTTATCCCTGTTGGCGGGGGTGGCCTGGCGGCCGGCGCAGGTACTTATTTAAAACAAAATAACCCTAACATCCAACTGATAGGCGTTGAGCCTGAAGGCGCCCCATCTATGGTAGGCGCTTTTGAAAATAATGGCCCGGTTACGTTAGATAGTATTGAGCGCTTTGTTGATGGTGCCGCGGTAAAACGTGTAGGCGAACTTACCTACGTGCTTGCCCGCAAAGTGCTGGATGAAATGCTATTGGTACCCGAAGGCAAAGTTTGTACTACTATATTAAAGTTATACAACGAGGACGCCATAGTAGTTGAACCTGCCGGTGCATTATCTGTTGCTGTACTCGACCTGGTTAAAGACCTGATAAAAGGCAAAAAAGTAGTTTGCGTTATAAGCGGCGGCAATAATGATATCGACCGTATGCAGGAGATCAAAGAAAAATCCCTGCTGTACGAAGGCCTTAAGCACTACTTTATCGTACGTTTCCCGCAACGCCCGGGTGCTTTAAAGCTGTTTGTGAATAATGTTTTAAGTCCGGGGGATGATATTACCCGTTTCGAGTTCATCAAAAAAACCGCCAAAGAGAACGGCCCTGCACTGGTAGGTATCGAACTAAAAAATGCCGAGGACTACCCTGCCCTGATGCAGCGTATGGCCGCACACCGTTTTGATGTGATAGAGATAAATAAGGATAAAACCTTGTTTGAGTATTTGGTGTGATAGGGTTTATTCTGCGCTTTTGTTGTGATGTTACCTCTACATTCACTAGCCCATTTAGTGCTGTAATTGAGCGTAAGTCTGCTCTTGACCGCAGAGGCCCATTACTTTTTTCTTGATAAAAAAGTAACAAAAAATCAAGTCTGCTGAAATGCTTCCTTGCCGCACAAGGCCTTTGCCCTGCATCCCGATAGCTATCGGGGCAGGCAAAACTTGGGCTGGGATAAATTTGCGCCGCTAATCGCATCGCGCGAGGCCATCCCTTCTGCAAAAAATCCCTATGCCCCGCCACCGCACCACCCACAATCGTCCCGATAGCTATCGGGATGCCTTATTTCACCCGAAGCTGTTCAGCAGACGGGATTTCGCAACAAATTAAAACTGTCATACTACGCTGAGAATGACGAAGGAAAATAAACGAGCCTGACAAACCTTAGTACACCTCAAAACCGGCATCGGCTGGCACGGGTAGCATTGACCCTGCTTTAGCAATAACTTTAACAGGGTCAGGCGCAGCCGGGAGTTTTTTCTTTGGTACTTTCTTTTTAGCGGAAAAAAAGAAAGTACACTGGCTTTGATAGACGACACTCCCAACATAAACAAGCACTGAACGTGAAAGAAAAAGCTTAATACTCCAAATAACCCCAGCCCTTCAAATTCACCTTATCCCCTTCTTTGTACTTTCCGTGCTCCTTGTTTAAAGCACGTACTTTTAGATCATCGTTTTGCAGCAAAAGTTCTTCGAACAAGCCTTTGAACATTACCTGTTTTACTACCCAGCTTTTACCTACCCAGCTTTTGCTGATATCTATATAGTCAGAATACACCGCGATGGTTTCCTTTCGTGATGAGATGCCTAAAAGCTTTGCTTCCTTACGGGTCAGCACATTGCAATTGGCCAGTAACTGCGCCGTATACAGGTGGCCGGGTTTTTTGTAAAGCTGGCGGGGTTCGCCTTTTTCGAGTATCTCGCCGTCTTTTATTACCACCAGTTCATCAGCCATAGACAGTACTTCGGCCGGGTCGTGCGATACCATTACTACCGTAAGTCCGGTATCTTTCACCACCTGCCGTATATCCTGCTGCAAACCCTCGCGGAAGGAAGTGTCAACTTGGTTAAAGGGCTCATCAAGCAAAAGCACTTTGGGCCGGGTTACCATGGCGCGGGCAATGGCCACGCGCTGTTTTTCGCCGCCGCTTAGGTCAACCACCTGCCGGGTGGCAAGGTGTGTCATGTTCAGTTGCTTTAAAACCTGTTCAGTTTTTTCTTTTTTAGCTTTTATATCGGTGTTGGGCAGCATAACAGCCACGTTGTCCCACACTTTGGCAAACAGGTTAAGGTCGTCGGTATGCTGGGTAACCATTTTCATATCGTCGTGCCCCGGTATCAACTTTTCTTCGGGACCCCACACACGGTCACCTTTAAAACTTACCGTTCCTTTTTCGGGCGATATCAGGCCGAATAATAAACGCAGTAAGGTGCTTTTACCGCTGCCGCTGGCGCCAATAATGGCCGTTATTTTACCCGGCTGAATATCAAGCGATATATTTTTAACACCGGTTACGCGCTCACCGGGATATAGTTTACTTACTGCATTAGCTTGTAAAAAGCTCGTTTTCCTCATCGCCGTAAATATACGCAAAACAACAAAAAGCCGCCCTTAAAGGCGGCCTTTGCATAAAGTAAATGTTAAATTTATTAAAACCCTATGGTAGCACCTACCGACAGGTTGCGTAACCCTTTTTGTGCCGGGCTATCATCAAACATATCGTTAGCATAGTATTTGGCAAATACGCCCAGGCCGGCATAACCTACCCGTAAAAACCCGCCGTACTGTACTTTGGCCAGGTTATAGCCTGCACTGAATTTCTGGGTACCCTTCTCATCGCTTTTTTGCTTGGTATGGCCATTGATCAGCCAGTCCACCATTGGCCCGGCGGCTATGTGAACGCGGTGGCCGCTGTCATCATCCTTACTACGCCAGTAAAAGGTAAGCGGCAGGCGGAAGTAGGTTGATGAGAAATTGTTTTTATTGTAATCTACATCATCAACTGTATAAGTTAATGCCGGCTGGAAGCGTTGCAGTGTAATATCCTCGCGCAGGCGGAACTTGGTCCATTCGAACCCGCCCGAAACATAGATCTTGAATGAGCTGTTAAAGCGATACCCAGCCTGTATAAAATCGAGCCCGAAATTACTGCTCTTCCACGAACGGTATCTTAAAAACTCGTTTTGAGGGGTTAACTTAAAGCTGCCATTATCAACCAAAGTAGCAAAGCCTACATCTATACGTGATAGTGTTGGCCCCCACGAAAA
>JBDSIC010000381.1:0-5029 GCA_039918195.1 Mucilaginibacter sp. | reverse complement strand
GCCGTGTACAGGTAATAGCATCGCCCGCGCGTAAATTCTGTATCAGGTATAACCCTTACAATTTCGTCGGGCCCGCTTTTGCGTTTCACCCAGGCTTTGGCCTCTCTGGTTAGGTAGGTATTGTTCACCATTGTTAAGTCGAAAAATATCGTCAAATATAATAAATTACTAATATTATTAGTAATTTATTATAAACATTTCTTAAGCTATATCATTATTGTGATAAATTATAACTATCTGAATAAAGCTAAATGTTGAACAGTGAGATTGGAAAATAAAATGTGGAAGTTAAAGGTGGTATTTCATAACAGTTCATAACAGTTGCAAAATAAATCTGCCTATTTTTATTGCCTTACATTATAACAATGTCCTAAACTGATGATGAAATACCTATTTATATTATTAACCATTTCTTGCTTATTATTTGCTAAACAGGGCCATAGCCAGGCAACCGATACCTTACGCACTAAGACCGCCTGGAATGCCCAGTGGATTGGCCTGAACGGGCTGTTTGATTTTGGTGACTATTACGGCGTTTATTGCTACCATAAAACAATTACCTTAAGCAGCAAGCCATCTAAATTTTACATCCATGTATCGGCAGATAACCGTTATAAACTGTTTATCAACGGCACGCTGGTTTCGGTAGGCCCGGCAAGCGGTACGCCGCTTAACTGGAAATATGAAACCATAAACATTGCCAAATATCTTACCGCCGGCAAAAATAGCGTGGCGGCACAGGTATGGGAGGAAGCAAATTTTCGCCCGTCATTTCAATTTACCGTACGTGCCGGGTTTATTTTGCAGGGCAATACCAAAACAGAAGAGATATTAAATACCAACAACACCTGGAAATGTGTACAGGATAAGTCTATTACCACCGTATATGGCTATTTTGTGGCTATTTGCGGCGAAAGGGTGGACATGACCAAAGCGCCCACAGCAGGTTGGGACAAGGCCGGCTTTGATAGCAGCGCGTGGCCGGCAGCCGCGCAATTATCCCCGGGCCAGTTGAAAGGCTCCCTGCAAAATTCGGCTTATATGCTGGTGCCTTCACTGTTACCACAAAGGGAACTTACCCGCCAGCCCATTACGGTGGTGCGTAAGGTAATTGGCATGGACCTGCCCAACCCTTTACCTAAAAATGTATTGCCGTTAACCATACCAGCCAATAAAAAAGTGGTTATCCTGCTCGATCAAACTTATGAAACAAACGCTTTTCCAACTATAAAGTTCAGCGGCGGAACAGGGGCGGGGATATCCTTAGGCTATGCCGAATCGCTTTTTAACCCCGGCACCAACTTCTCCAAAAAAGATAACCGCGATATAGTTGATGGCAAAGTTTTCAGGGGCCTTACAGATACCATTACGTCAAGCGGCGCTGCGGGGCAATCGTTTACCCCGTTCAACTTCCGTACCTACCGTTACCTGCAGCTTATTATACAAACCAAAAGCTCGGCACTGGTTATTGATAGCTTGTACGGCACCTACACAGCTTATCCCTTTAAACAAAACGCGGTATTTAACTCGGACAATGCCGAAATAGCCAAAATACGCGAGATAGGCTGGCGCACCGCTAAGCTTAATACCTACGAAACCTATATGGATTGCCCGTACTATGAGCGGCTGCAATACATTGCCGATACGCGTGTACAAGCCATGGTATCGTACTACGAAAGCGGCGACGACCTGTTGGCGCGCAATGCCTTAAATCTGATTGACCAGTCGCGCACTTACGACGGCATTACACGCAGCACGTACCCGAACACCGGCAACCAGATTATCCCCGGTTTCTCCCTATGGTACATTGGTATGCTGCATGATTATTACATGTACCGCAACGACAAAGACTTTTTAAAGGATAAGCTAACGGGTGAAAGGGCGATACTGGAGTATTTTGGCAAATACCAGGGCGCTGATGGCTCTGTAGTAAGGCCGCCTTACTGGAATTATGTAGACGGGCCGATAAAAAGCACCAACAGCGGCGCATGGTTCATCGGTATACCACCACTGGGCAGCGATGGCTGTGCGGCGGTTACCGATCTGCAATTGCTGTGGGCGTACCAATGGGCGGCAACGCTTGAGAGTAGTATAGGCTACCCGCAATATGCAGCTTTGTATAACAGCAAGGCTGCGCAGCTAAAGCAAACCATACAAACCAAATACTGGGACAGCGGCAAAAAATTATACGCCGATACCAAAGAGAAAAACTTGTTCTCGCAACATGCTAATGCACTGGCTGTGTTGACCGATGTAGTTAGCGACGCAGACAGGCCGGAGTTTTGTAAAAGGATGGTAGCCAATAACAGCACCTTAACCCAGTGCAATATTTACTTTAAATATTACCTGCACCAGGCGCTGGTAAAAGGTGGTTTAGGCGATAGTTATATGGACTGGCTGGGTGTTTGGCGCGATAACATCAACATGGGCCTTACTACCTGGGCAGAAGTGGCTGACTTAGTTGAAACCCGCTCGGATTGCCACGGCTGGGGAGCAAGCCCTAACATAGAATTTTTCCGTACGATATTAGGTATCGACAGTGATGCGCCCGGCTTTGCTAAAATAAAGATACAGCCCAATTTAGGCACGCTTACAAACGCCACCGGCGAAATACCGCACCCTAATGGTAAGGTAACGGTGAGCTATGTGTTAAAGGACGGCAAGTGGAAAATAGGTATCAGCCTGCCCGAAAAAACTACGGGCACTTTCATCTGGAAAGCAAAAATCTACCCGCTTAAGGCCGGCGAAAACTTATTGGTGATCTAAGCCATGAATAGCAAAATAGCATTTATAGCTTTAGTATCCCTGTTTGCGGGTACAGGTAAACTTTACGCGCAGGCGCCAAAGATTGCCTCGTACAGTCCTACGGTTGGGCCGGTGGGTACACAGGTAACTATAAAAGGCAGCGGATTTAGCAGCACAGCTGATAGCAACAATGTCTACTTTGGTGCAACACGCGCGGCTGTGAAAACCGCCAATGCCTCGCAGCTGGTGGTAACGGTGCCGGTTGGGGCTACTTATAAGCCAATAGCTATAACCAATAAAACGACCAGGTTGTCGGGTAGTTCAACGCTGCCATTTAACACCAGCTTTTCGCCTGCTGCCACCGGGTTGGATGCAGGGGTGAGGCTATTGCCGGCAATGGCTGCTGCGGATGTTCAGATAGCTGATATTGACGGGGATGGTAAAACCGATATACTCACTACAGACCCGGTTTCGCATAAATTAATGGTCTACCTTAATAAATCGAAAACAGGTAAGATAGATACAGGCTCGTTTGAAGCCCCGGTTATGTTTGCGACCGGCCCGCAACCCGGTATCGCCGCCATTGAGGACCTTGACGGCGATGGCAAACGCGACCTGGTTTTGATGAATAGGGGTTATTCTGCTATACCTAACGGGAATAATTCATTAACTTTATTTCAAAATATCAGTTCTCCCGGCCATATAAAATTAGCTGCTGCCGCGATAACCGACAGCACCGAAACCAAACCGGCCAGCTATAATTTCGCGTTAAAACCGGGTGATAACGTTACCCGTATCAGCGACTTCGACGGTGACGGAAAGCCAGACATGGCCGTGCTAAACACTGCCGGGTTTATTTCGATATACCGTAATGTATATGTTGCCGGCCGGTCTTTAAAAACCATGTTCGGCCCGCCTGTAACGATCATGATTGAACTTAAGCCGGCATCTTTCGTCATAGGCGATATGGATATTGATGGTAAACCGGATATCGTGGCAACAAACCACAATAATTCGTCGATGACGGTATTGCGGAATATCGCCACTATAGGTGCCATCACACCATCTTCCTTCGGGCGTATTGATATTCCGTTAGGTTATCAGCCGCTTACCGTAAGCCTGGCCGATATTGACGGCGACGGTAAACCCGATGCGGTAATTAGCAGGCTCGATAAACCAACCGCTTTAATTCATAACACCTCGTCACCGGGAAAATTTAGCGGAACAAGCATAAGTCTTCAAAACCTGAATACTTTAAGTAACTACAATAATGATATTGTTATACAGGATGTTAACGGCGATGCCAAGCCCGAGCTGTTAACACTCAATGCTGATTTGACCGGCGTGGATTTGTATGCTAACAAGTCGGTACCGGGGCAAACAACAACGAATTATTTTAATACTGAGATTATCACCCCCTTGACTACTATACCCGATTGCATCGGCGACCTGGACGGCGATGGTATGCCCGACATGATAATAGGCAGTGCGTTTGGTATAGATATTTATCGCAGCCATGCTGCATTGGCGAAAACACTATTGATACAACCCGAACTGGTTAAGGCAGACAAGGGCGATATGGTCATTTACCCTAACCCGGCATCTGTATCTACCCATGTGCAATATACCCTGCCGCTGCGTGCCGACGCGCTAATCAGTGTTTATAACAGCCTGGGCAAAGTTTTCATATCCTTTAAAACAGGGATGCAGGATGCAGGTATCCATGTGAATGGTATAAACACATCTGACCTGGCAATGGGTATCTATGTGATCACCATAAAAGCCGGTAATTACCAACAAACCGGCAAGTTGATCATAAAGTAAATTCAGTCCACCCCGTATCAACTTCAATAAAGTTTTAAGCACCTGTTTCTGTTCAAAATAACAAAACAAGTGCTATATGTTGCCTTTTATTTCTTATGAGTAAATAAATAATCCTATTTATTAAAAACATTTGCATTTTACTGTGTTTATATAGAGCGCGTTTAGAAGCGTAATAATCATTTTTTAACCCATAAAAATAACAATGGCACATTTAGAAGTAGAACCAAAAAAATCAACCCCCTGGATATGGATATTATTAGGCTTGGTGGCTTTAGTAATATTATTTTTCCTTTTAAGGGGATGCGGCGACGGAAATAAGGACAAGATGATGACTGACACTATCACAGAAGTAGACACAGCAACAGGCAGCGTGGTAGCAGCAACACAACCGGACTGGAACAAAGTAGATTTCAACGCACCGGAAACAAAAGACGAGGACATTACAGACAGGGACGTAACC
>JBDSIC010000380.1:0-3725 GCA_039918195.1 Mucilaginibacter sp. | reverse complement strand
AACAATATCCTTGGTAGATAATCCGGGATGGTTGATGAGTAGATTGGTAGCGCCCCAAAAACTGTATATGCGAGTTTCGTCATCTTCCTGGTCAACCTTGGTTAGTTTAGAGGTAATGGCATCGGCATTAATAGTGGCATGCAGTTTTTTATTGAGCAGCGGCAGTTCCAGCTTTTTCCCATCGGCAAATAATTTTACGTCAATGTCCCTGTCCGATGCGTGCATTTTACCATTCAGGTGCCAGGTAGATTCGCCGTTGTTTACGTTGATGGTTGAGGTAAGGTCACCGTCATCTATCAGTGCGGTTTGAGCCAGCAGCGTTACCTGGGTGGTATCCTCGCGGTATGACATGCTGAAGTTTTTTAGCTTCAGGTTCTCGGGTATCTTATATAAAACCTGGTTTACCAGGTTGTAAGATAGCTCGGCCAGGTCAACCTTTGATTTTTTGGTGGTATTAGTTTTTTTCTTTTTGAACAGGAAATCGAAGTTTTTTACCCCTTTTACACTGGTGAGGCTCAAAAATCCGTCTTCCAATATCACATCATTAAGAATGACGTTGCCTATGATCAGCGGCATTAATTTAAAGTCTACATCTAGCTTTTTTATGCGGAGCAGGCTGTCGCGGTTTTCGGGAACGATGGTAACATCAGTAAAAGATACCCGGCTGAAACCCGTGAAATGCGCCGAGCCTATTTTTACATCTAAATTATATTGATTGCGGGCTTTAGCTTTAGCTTTGTAGATAACTTTTTGCAGCAATGCCTCGCGTTTTGAATAAGCGATATAACCGCTTACCATGAACACAACCAACAAACAAGCAAGCACAATTCCGGCTATGCGGATATATTTGGGGTTAAGGCGACGCATCTGTAAATTTTATCCAAAACTAAACTAATTCTTATCCGCTTCAAACGTTATGGGCAGCAAATTATTTCGGTAACAAACCCAAACACTAAGCTGTTTTGATATTTTTGCTTTTTATTTTTTTTAAATGGTTATCACAAAAGAACAAGTTTTACAAGCCCTTGGCAATGTTGAAGAGCCCGATCTGAAAAAAGACCTGGTAACGCTTAACATGATACAGGATGTGCATATTGACGGTAACCGCCTGAGTTTCTCGGTGATACTTACTACGCCGGCCTGCCCGCTCAAGGCTTTGATAGAGAATGCCTGCCGTAACGCCATCGCCTATTTCATCAGCAAAGAGGTTGAAGTGAATATTAATATGACATCGCGGGTAACCTCGCAAAAAAATACCGGGGTGCCGGGTGTAAAAAATATTATCGCCGTAGCATCAGGTAAAGGCGGTGTGGGTAAATCAACCGTAGCAGCCAATTTAGCGCTGGGTTTGGCGAAAATGGGGGCTAAAGTGGGGTTGATAGATGCCGATATTTACGGCCCGTCTGTCCCCATTATGTTTGGACTGGAAGGCGAACGCCCTAAAGCCACGCAGGAAAACGGCAAAACCCGCATCGAACCGATTGAAAAATACGGCATAAAACTATTATCCATAGGCTTTTTTACCGACCCAAACCAGCCGGTGCCATGGCGTGGGCCAATGGTATCAACCGCGGTAAAGCAGCTTTTTAATGATGCCGACTGGGGCGAACTGGATTATTTGGTGGTGGATTTGCCGCCGGGAACAGGTGACATACACATTACGGTAACGCAAACCTTCCCGGTTACGGGCGCGGTTATTGTAACTACCCCGCAAAATGTGGCACTGGCTGATGCCAGGAAAGGTATAGGCATGTTTATGATGGATGCTATTAATGTGCCGATATTAGGTGTGGTTGAAAATATGGCTTACTTTACCCCGGCCGAACTGCCGGCAAATAAGTATTATATTTTTGGCAGGGATGGCGGTAAAAAACTGGCCGCCCAGCTTGATGTGCCTTTTTTATGCGAGATACCATTGGTAAGCAGCATCAGCGAATCGGGCGACGCAGGTAAACCGGTGGTGCTGCAGGAAGATAATGTAATGTCACAGGCGTTTGTTGATATGGCGCAGCTGGTGGCCCAGCAGGTTTCCATTTATAACGCGCGGGGCATAACAGATAAAAATGTGGTAAATAATTAATAACTTTACTTAAGTTTATAATACTATAAAAATGAGTTTATTAGAACAGGTAGAAGCAGCTTTGGATACTATTCGTCCATACCTGGAAGCTGACGGCGGGAATGTATCGGTTGAAGAAATTACTCCGGAAGGAGTGGTAAAATTAAAATTATTGGGCTCGTGCGGCTCGTGCCCTATGAGTATCATGACCCTGAAAGCAGGTATTGAACAGGCCATAAAAAAATCGGTGCCCGAAATTACTTCTATAGAAGCCATTAACCTGACAGATATTGATGACCCTAACGCGGTGCTTCCCGAGAACTTGCGGTAGGTGTTAAGTATTGTTAAAAATATCCCGCATATTACATTAACAGCTATTTTTGATAAATTTTAAAACCTTTTTCCCACAAATCGGGTAAAAATAATATAAGTGTCGGCAGCCGAATGAAGTATTTGATTTGCATATTTTTTTTAATTTTTACAACCGCTGCCTTTGCACAGCAGCAGGATAAGCCTTTGGTGCAATTTTCGGGCGTAACCCATAATGCCGATAGTACCCAAGTGATAGTGCCTTACGTAACCATCACCAATACTGCTACCGGTAAATCCATAACATCAACAAACTATAAAGGTTATTTTTCATTTGTTGCGCATGAGCGCGATACCCTGCAGTTTACCTCGGTGGGTTATGCTTCGGTAACCGTAGTGATACCTGCTAATACCAACAAAAGCTATACGGTACAGGTGCTGCTTAAACCCCAGATAATAAATTTGCCGGTGTTCCGTGTATTCCCCTGGGCTACTACGGATGAGTTCAGGAAGGATTTTTTGGCGATGAAAGTTGCTGATGATGATTTGGAAATAGCGCGTAAAAATGTAAGCCGGTCATCATTAATGGCATTGCAAAATACGCTGGCACGCGATGGCCGCGAGATACAATCTGCCAACGCGCAGTCTTTCCATAACCGTATCGTAAATCAAAATTCGCTAATGCCCAACCCGCTGTTAAACCCACTGGCATGGGGCAGCCTCATCAAACAAATATCAGCCGGCGATAAAAGCCGGGGGAGTGAGTAGCGATATGGAGCAGAATCAAAAACTTACAGAAGACGAAACAATAGGCATTTTAATGAACCACCTAATAAAAGACGGATGGGTTATTGATAGTCATTGTTTAGGACAAACAAAAGGATGTGATATAATTACATCCAAAAACGGCGAGAAATTGTATATTGAAGTAAAAGGAGCTAAGGCAGGTGATAAATCTCCAACCAAAAAACGCGAGTATTTTGACAGCGGACAAATTAAAACGCATTTTGGAAAAGCTATTGTTAAAATACTTGATGATAAATACTTAAACCCCAACTCAAATTTTGCTATTGCCCATCCCAACGACACTGCAATAAAAAAATCAATTGGAAATCTAACACCATTTTTAAAGGAAATAGGTATTAAACATTTTTGGGTTTCTTCTGATGGTAATGTTACAGAAGATTAACTAATCACCAGTCTATGATCTCTAATCACTATCTCCCCTTCTTAGCGTCCGGGAATTTCATTTTATAGTCCACTTTTACGTTCCCTTTAGAGATCTCGCCCAATCTTTTTTGTATCAGTCTTTTACGTAGCGGACTAAGCTTGTCGGTAAACAGCTTGCCTTCAATAT
>JBDSIC010000379.1:0-7902 GCA_039918195.1 Mucilaginibacter sp. | reverse complement strand
CGATCTGACCAAACATCAAATAAGGATAATACCCGCAAGCACGAAAATAAAAAGTAATAGTAAGTAAATAACTTTGACAACTTTTAAAAAGTTGTCAAAGTTTAAAATGAGAGAGCGATAGGCGTATAACCTATCGCTTTTTTGTTTTAGTGCAACACAGGTTGCAGGTGGGTGGTAATTGCTATCCTGTTCCAACCGTTTATAGCTATAACTGCTAAAATAATTGATGACAGATAAGTTTCATCAAATAAGGCAGCAGCCCGGCTATAAGTTTCGTCGGATACATGGCCTTGTATCAGGGTTACTTCTTCGGTAAAGGCAAGTAGCGCACGTTCCTGCTCGTCAAAAAAATTGGTGTCGCGCCAGGCAGACAGGGCATATATGCGTTGCTCGGTTTCGCCGGTAGCGCGCGCGTCGCGGGTGTGCATATCAATACAAAAGGCACAGCCGTTAATTTGCGATGCGCGTATCTTTATAAGGTCTTTATGTTTGCGTGTAAGCGCGGTGCCTTCGGTGTAGGCAGTTAGTTGCAGCATGGCTTTGTATGCTGCAGGATCAGCTTTGCTGATGTCTATTCTATTGCTCATGATATAATTATTTTATATCACAAAGGTGGGTAAAAACACCCCCGGAAAAATGAACTGAGATTAAGAAATTACGCCTTCTTTGCCCGTATACGACTTAAAAACTGCGGTGTAAAACCCAAATACGAGGCAACCATATATTGCGGCACCCGCTGTATAAACCAGGGGAACAACCGGCTGAAGTCGCGATAACGCTCTTCGTCACTCATACCCGAAATAAAATGTATCCGGCGCTGGGCGGAAATAGCGGCCTTTTCAAATATAATACGAAAATAGGTTTCCAGCTGTGGTATAGCCTTTAACAATAGATCCCGGTTTTGCGGGCTAATTAATAACAATTCGCAAGCTTCAACAGCTTGCATATAATACACCGAAGGCTTTTGGTTGAGCAGGCTGTCGTAGTCAGCTATCCACCAATTTTCCAGTCCAAAATGAGTGATCTGTTCAGTTAGTTTATTATTGATAAAATACATGCGCATACAGCCTCTTACCACAAAGCAGTGCCCTTTGCATATTTTACCTGGTTCCAATAAAAGCTCCTTCTTTTTCAGTTTTACAAGGGCGAAGCTATCAGTAATTAACTGTTCATCATCCGAAGTAATACTGATGTAGGTTTTTATATGTTTTAACAGTTCGGGATACATTAATGTAAGCCTTTGTTACGTTTAAGCAGGCCGCCGGTAGTATCTTCAATACTTTGCAGTACGATAAAAGCTTTGGGGTCTGCCTCCAATATCACCTGTCGTATTGATGGTACTTCCAGGCGTGTGGCTACCGTGAATACAATATCACGGGTATCATTAACCTCACCATCCTTCCCAAACCCGCTTTTACCCTGGTAGATGGTTACGCCCCGGCCAAGCTGTTGGGTGATCAATCGCCGTATGAGTTCGCTTTTTGTGGAGATGACCGTTATACCCGTATACTGTTCTATACCGTTCAATATAAAATCGATCATTTTGGAGGCAGCGAGGTAGGTGAGGATGGAGTACAACGCCGATTCGACACCCAGGAAAAATGCAGCCGCGCCGAATATAAATACGTTCAAAATAAGTATTACGTCACTTACTTTTACAATTTGGGCTTTTTTACTTACCAGTAAGGCGGCTATTTCGGTACCATCAAGTACCGCACCACCACGTATGGCCAAAGCGATGCCCACGCCAATAAATATCCCGCCAAATGCGGCGGTAAGCAGTTTATCTGAGGTAACATCATGCACGGGTATAAAAGCCAGCGCAAGTGCAAGGCCGGCAATAGCACTGGTGCTTTTTATGGCGAATAGTGTACCTAATTTTTTATAGCCCAGCCACAAAAAAGGCACATTAATCACAAATATAGAAATGGATATAGGTATACCGAATATAGTGGACAGCAGCATGGAAATACCCGTAACGCCACCATCAATAAAATGGCTTGAAAGCAAAAATCCCTTCAACCCGAACAAGGCCGAAAAAATGCCCAGAACAATAAGTATGGTATTGTTAATTATCGTTCGTTGGGTTAGATTGGATTTTTTCTTCATATCCAAATATAACCCATATGGTTGAAGGATTACGGTTATATTTGTATTTTTACATAAATACCCAGTCAATAATCATTACTAAACATCATTATGAAAGCATTGATATTATTACTTGCCGGCATATGTATAAGTGCCGCAACTTTTGCCCAGGATAAAATAACGCCTGCCGCTCCCGGCGTAACTTATGGCAGTAAAGTAACCGCCGATAAGGCCATACCGCTTGCACAGCTGAATAAAGAATTGAAAACAGATACCATCTATACAGGTAAAATTACCGGTAAGGTAGTGGAAGTATGTAAACAAAAAGGTTGCTTTATGGCGCTATCCCAAGCCAATAGCGACCCGATAATGGTAAAGTTTACCAACTATGCTTTTTTTATGCCACAAAATATTGTGGGCAAAACGGTAGTGGTTGAAGGTACGGCCAAAGTAAAAACAACTTCGGTAGAACGTTTACAGCACTTTGCAATGGATGCCGGCAAAACCAAGGAAGAAATTGCCAAAATAACCCAGCCAAAAAAAGATGTTCAGATTATGGCTGACGGTGTGTTGGTAGTTGATTGATTTTACTACAAGATATATTATAGCCCCTGCACTAAAATGCAGGGGCTTTTTTGCGGCTACCTCACCACTACTTGCGCTGTATTCCGGCTGGTTTGCTCTAATAATACCTGTTTGCCTGCAACCAGTTCCTTCAATGAATGTTCTTTGTAATGCCTTATGGTTAATAAGGTCAGGCTATCATTATACCTCACTTTAAAATTTTCTTTTAAAGCAGTCAATAAAGGATCAAAGCGTTCGGAATGGTGGTCGATGCACACTGTAAAACTAAGTGCCGAGGTTTGCATCATATTGGTTTTAACATGGCTTTTGGCAAACAGGCGGAAAATATCGCTCAAATGATCTTCGGTGATAAATGAATAATCTTTGGTAGCTACCGAAAGCAGAACCTGGTTTTGCTTTACAATGATAACCGGCTTTTCAAATTTGTTTATGCCGTCCTCTTTTATAACTGTTCCGCTTGCCGCGGGATCAGTAAAGGGCTTTACCAGCAGGGGTATTTTGGCATTCTGTAACGGCTTTATAGTTTTTGGGTGGATAACTGTCGCCCCATAGTACGTCATTTCAATGGCTTCGGTATAGCTTAGTTCGTCAAACTTAACGGTATCGTCAAAAAGCTTTGGGTCGGCATTTAATATTCCGGGTACGTCCTTCCAGGTAGTAACCGATTCGGCCAGCAGGCATGATGCAAATATGGATGCGGTATAGTCCGAACCTTCGCGGCCCAGCGTGGTGGTAAAATTCTCTGAAGTGCCGCCTAAAAACCCCTGCGTAACCACAATACCTTTTTTTAATAAGTCCGGAATGCCCTTCTGAATACTTTCGCGGGTTTTATCCCACTGTACCACGCCTTCGCGATAGGTATTATCGGTATGCACGTAACCACGCACATCAAGCCATTGGCTTTGTATGCCAATATGGTTAAGATAGGCACTTATAATACGGGTGGACACCAGTTCGCCTATAGAAACTATCTGGTCGTAAATAAAATCATAGCTGTCCTGCGGTTCATCCTCTATCATCCAGTCTATTTCTACAAAGGTATTTTGTATCTCATCAAATACGGGATGGCCGGCATCAAACAGGTTACTTAATATATCAAAGTGGTAAGCCTTAACATCTTCATAAACAGCGTGCATGTCATCAGCTTTTTCTACATAAGCTTTTGTAAGCCTTTCGAGCGCGTTGGTGGTTTTACCCATTGCTGATACCACAACAAGCAGTTCATTGCCTTCGTAGCTTTTTATAACGCGGGTTAAATTAATGATACCTTCAGCATCCTTTACCGATGCGCCGCCGAATTTAAAAACAAGCATATTTTATTTAACGTAGTGTGATACAACCGTATTAGGCCGCATAAGTTTTTTTATCTGCGCATAGGGGACAAGCAACTCGGTTTGCCCTGCCGCGTAAGGTTTTATTTCGTACTGGTTATACAGAAATTTCAAGCCTAATGGTGTCACCAAAAAGTTTTCATTCAGGGCGAATCTATTATCCTTAAAAAAGTAATCGTTAGCCAGTGATGAAGTGTCTGTCAATTTTTCCTCTTTCCTGAATAAGCCTTCAGCAATTTTGGTTAGATCAGTATGATAGCCGTCGGTTAAAATATCATCCAGCGTAAGGTTTTTATCAGCCTTAGTGTCCCAGTTAATATAACCGGTGTAGGCACCGCCATGCGCGCCGCCCTGGAAATTGTAGCCGCCAATTTCTAAAGTAACTAAGCCGGAATCCTGCAGAACAACTTTGGAGTAGCTTTCCAACACAAAAAATATGTCGGTTCGCGGGTCGTCCTTTTTAAATTCAATATACTGGTTGATGAAGTTTTTTGTGTACTCCGAAAAACTGGTATCTGGTTTCTCGGCCATAAAAATATTCAGCAATTTCGACTTAATAGTATCATTAAGGTTAGCATGGCCTTTAAATTCGGGATATTTGATAGTGATGTGGGTACAATCGCTATCGGGTTTATTACCGCAATCGGGTCCGCGCTCACTTATAGTTTTATATTGATACGTAAGCGTGTCTGTAAAAATATTTTCCTCAGCAACAGGCGGCTTGCCCCATTCACATGCCGATAAAGTGAGAAGGGCAGCAAATAATATCAAACAAGCTTTTCTCATATTTTAATAGCTCAATAATTGTTCTTTACTTAACGATGCGTTTAGCCAGCCGGCTTCAATAGCCGCATTGTATTTTTTATAGAAATTGATGGCCGGATCATTCCAGTCAAGCACCTGCCAGCTTACGCCGTTAAAGCCCAGTTCCTGCGCCTCCAGTATAATACGGTCGAACAGTAGTTTACCAATATTACGGCCACGCATAGTTTCTGTAACCAAAAAATCCTCCAGGTACAGGCGGCAACCCTTCCAGGTAGAAAAACGGATATAGTATAAGGCGAATCCTACTATTAAGCCATCCACATCGGCTACAAATGCCTTCCACACGGGTTTTTCACCAAAGCCGGCATCTTCAAATTCTGCCAATGTTACGGTAACTTCCTGCGGCGCGCGTTCATATAATGCCAATTCGTTCACCAGTTCCAATATACGGCGGCAATCGTCTTTAACAGCAACCCTTAAATGTACCTGCATATTAATTGTTTTTCCAGTGTTTTATTACACGGCTGCCAAATATGGTGCTGCCCAAACGCACCAGGTTGCTGCCTTGCTCAATCGCAATTTTATAGTCGGACGACATACCCATTGACAGTATGTCAAAGCTATCCTCCTTGCTGAAAAAACTTTGCTTTACCCCGGCATGAAATACCTGGAGTTCATTAAATTCGTCTTTTATCTGCTTTGCATTATCGGTATTGGTAGCTATACCCATCAGGCCACGGATACGTACATTCTTTAGTTCGTTAAACTCATCTGAACGCAGCAATTCTATCGCTTCATCAAAGCCCAGTCCGTACTTGGTTTCTTCGTCGGCAATATATATCTGTAATAAGCAGTCAATAACCCGCTTGTGTTTCAGCGCGTGCTTATTTATCTCGCTCAACAGCTTTATGCTGTCTACCGATTCTATCATGCTGATAAATGGGGCAATATATTTTACCTTATTGGTTTGCAGGTGACCTATCAGGTGCCATTCAATATCCTTTGGCATTTTCTCGTGCTTTTCAACCAGTTCCTGCACATTATTTTCGCCAAATAAGCGCTGGCCTGCATCATAGGCTTCCTGCACTTCTTCAATGGGTTTAGTTTTTGATACCGCCAGTAACGAAACATTTATGATATCTGTTTCGCTTTTTAACATTTTGATGTTATCTGCAATGCTCATTTATACGTAATTTTGCTAATTAAACCGCTAAATTACAGAATGCGCAAATATATAAGCTTGTTTTTTTCAGCAATAATTGTTTTATGTGCCTGCAATGATAATACGCCCGATGGTGTTATCGAAAAAGAAGAAATGATTGACCTGCTGGTGGACGTGCATACGATAGATGGCACACTATTCAATATATCCAGTACGCCCGACAGTGCTTACAAATATGGCACAGGCCGGTATATAAATGTATTTAAAACCCACAGTACAGATTCGGCGCAGTTTAACCGGAGCCTGAAATACTATGCTACGCAACCCGATCTGCTAAAAGCCATGTATGACACTATTGGTAACCGGATACAGGTTAAAGTAGATTCGACAAGTAAATTACTGCAGCGTGAGCAGGCTAAAAAAGCAAAACAAAACCCCGGCGCTATGCTGCGTGGAAAAGGTATGCTGCCGGGAACTATGAAGTTACCAACTAAGGATTCGCTGGAAACCAATATTAAAGCTAAAATGGACTCGGCCAGGTATAAAAAACGGATGCAGTTGATGATAGCAAAAGCTAAATTCAAAGCAGATTCTGCCATGCGTGCTAAAAAGATGGATTCGGTGAAAGTAAGAAAAGTGAAAGTTAAGTTTCAGCCAAAAAAAGCCTGATCATATCAACAAAAAGAAAATGCTCTATCCTGATAACAGCGCCGATAAGCTTGGTTTTACCGAAATAAAAGAATTAATAAAGGCGCATTGCCTGAGTGTGATGGGGCGCCAGATGGTTGATAAGATTCAGGTAATGAATAATTACGACCTGATACGCAAATTCCTGCACCAGGCGGCCGAGTTTAAAAATATTTTACAAAATGATGCGGCTTTGCCCATACAGCATTTTTTTGATATCAAATCGCTTGCTAATAAGGCCCGCATTGAAGGCTCATTTTTAAGTGAAGAAGAGTTTTACCAGGTGCAGGCATCACTCACTACGGTATTTGCCGTGATAGCCTATTTTAACGAACGCGAAGGGCAATACCCCAACCTCGAAGCCTTGTTTGAACATTTACCCATCGAGAAATCTATCCTGAAGAAAATAGGGATGATCATCGATGAAAAAGGCAAGATAAGGCCCAATGCCTCGCGCGAACTGATGGATATTACATCGGGCATAGCCAAAGCCGAGCAGGAGGCCCGCAAAAAGATAGACCAGATATATAAAGCTGCTACTGCGAATAATTGGACTGCGGATGGCTCACTAACCATTCGCGACGGGCGGTTATGTATCCCGCTGCTGGCCGAGAATAAGCGGAAATTAAAAGGTTTTGTACATGATGAATCAGCATCGGGCCAAACCGTGTACATCGAACCGGAGGAAGTATTTACCCTGAACAACCGCATACGCGATCTCGAATTTGAGCGCAGGCGCGAGATAATAAAAATACTCACCGCCTTAACAGATGAATTAAGGCCCTATGTGCCTTTGTTACTATCGTACCACGGCCTACTAACCAAGCTTGATTTTGTACGGGCAAAGGCGCTGTTTGCCATTGATATAGAAGCCGAAATGCCCGAACTGGTAAATGAGGCTAAGCTGAAGCTGGTTAATGCGCGCCACCCGCTGCTGTTCCTCAACTTCAAAAAAGAACACAAAACCGTAGTACCACTAAATGTACAGATAGACGAAGCTACACGAATCGTAGTGGTATCAGGCCCAAATGCCGGTGGTAAGTCGGTTTGTATGAAAACCGTGGGCCTGCTGCAAATGATGGTGCAGGCAGGTTTGCTTATCCCGGTAGCTGATAACAGCATCGCAGGTGTTTTTAAGCAGCTGTTTGTTGATATTGGCGATGACCAGTCGATAGAAAGTGATTTGAGTACTTATAGTGCCCACCTGTCTAAAATGAAGAACTTTGTGGAGCAGGCCAATGGCAAAACGCTGATATTAATAGATGAGTTTGGTACCGGTACCGA
>JBDSIC010000378.1:0-2765 GCA_039918195.1 Mucilaginibacter sp. | reverse complement strand
TACTCGGCTTTGGAGAAAACTAACCCCATATGGATAAGTCCTGTTAGTATAGCCAAACTTTTCACAACAGGTATAAACCAGGCTATGGCAATTAACGCCACCATTACATAAGGCGCAACCTTAACATACTTACTCAACCATTTTTCGCCGGTAAGGTTTAATGATATGTTCAAGAAGATGAAAAGCCGTTGCAGCTGGTTTATATCGGCTTTACGGGCAAATAGTAACAAGGTTTGTAGCTCCGGCTTCCATTGTTCTTTACTTGCTATTTCTTTAACTGCCTCCTGCCGTTGTAAAATGGTTGCTTTATCAGCAGCGGCACTTAGCCAGGTAGCCAGTTTGGTATTACCCGGTAGGGTAGCCGCCCGGTTTATTAATTGGAATAAGGTAGTGCTCCCAAAAATATCCAGATCGGCTGTGTAAAAATGTTTTTCGTTGGCAAAACGGCTACCGTTATCATATAGGTTGTCGCGGGTAGTTATGCTGGCTATTTCGTTCTCATTTACCAGTTGCAGGTTTTGGTAGTAATATTTTTTAGCTTCGTACACACTTTGTCGCGATACCAGCCAGGTAAAAGCCAAAACTAATACCACTATGCCTAGGGCGATGATGGTAAAATCATCATAAACTACACCCAGGCATACTGCTAATATCATCAGCGCAAAAACGGTTAACCGCATTAGCGAATAAGTATCAGACAGTTTTTTGTATTTAGCAGCTTCCTGTTTGGCCAGGGACGCATTGGTTGTATAATTATCAATAATGGTTTGTTGCATATTCAAATAAAATCAAGCTAAATAAGCACTTATATTTTAAATAAACGTTTATTTGTTTTTTGGATTATGAAGATCGTTTTTTTAACCGTAGGTAAAACAGAAGATGCTTATTTAAAAGATGGGATAGATAAGTATGTAAAGCGCCTAAAGCATTACACCAAATTAGAGATAATTGACCTGCCCGAACTTAAAAATACCAAGGCGCTAACCCCCGAACAGCAAAAAACTAAAGAGGCTGAATTGATACTAAAAAAAATAACCCCGCTTGACCACGTAGTGTTATTGGATGAAAAGGGAACGGAGTTTTCCTCCAAACAATTTGCTGCTTATTTAGATAAAAAAGCCATTAGTTCAACCTCAGCTATATTTTTTATTGTAGGTGGCCCGTATGGTTTTGATCAGTCGGTTTATACCCGTGCCAATGATAAACTTTCGCTGTCGCAGATGACCTTTTCGCATCAAATGATTCGCCTGCTTTTTGTGGAACAATTGTATAGGGCTTATACCATTATTAAAGGTGAGCCGTATCACCATGATTAGATTTGCAGATATGCAAATGCGTGGATGTGCATATGATTTTAAAATATGTAAACGTATTATATACCAATAGTTAATAAGTTAGTTAAGTAATAAAGAAAGATATCTGCACATTTGCATATCCGCACATCTGCACATCATATTAAATTATGTCAGCCGATCATGACCATTCCCATCACCACGACCATGCCATTAAGCTGGATCATTTAAACAGCGCGTTTATACTGGGTATTATATTAAACTCTGCTTTTGTGATTGTAGAGGTTATTGCCGGGCTGATGACGGGCTCGTTATCCTTACTAACAGATGCCGGGCATAATTTAAGCGATGTCGCAACGCTGGCTTTGGCTTTATTGGCATTTAAACTTACCAAAGTTAACTCCAATAGCCAGTATACTTATGGCTATAAACGGTCTACCATAATTGTATCGTTTTTTAACGCGGTAATATTGGTAGTATCGGTGGGCTTTATATTTTATGAAGCGATCCAAAGGTTTATAAATCCTGAATCGGTGGAAGGCGGCACTATGGCTTGGGTAGCATTTATAGGTATAGCGGTTAACGGCTTTACAGCCTGGTTATTTATGAAAGACAGGCACTCGGATATTAACGTTAAAGGAGCTTACCTGCATATGGCGGCTGATGCAATTGTATCAGCAGGGGTAGTGGTATCAGGTCTGGTTATATATTTTACGAATTTATACTGGATAGATAGCGCAGTGAGCTTAGTGATAGGTATAGTGATACTTAAAAGTACTTGGAGTTTGCTTAAAGATAGTTTACGCCTGGAAATGGATGGCGTACCCAAAGATATGAAACTGGCAGATATCAAAGCCGAATTACTTAAGGCTGATGGGGTAATTGATGTGCAGCATGTACATGTTTGGGCATTAAGCACAACAGAGAGTGCACTTACTGCCCACCTGGTTATTGACGAGAAAAACCTGCCTTTATTTGATGATATTAAAAAGGATTTGAGGCACCGCCTGCAGCATTTAGGTATTAACCACAGCACGTTTGAACCAGAATTTATTGACAATAACAAGCGTGTTGCTAAATGATAGTTAAATCTTATAAATAAAAAATGCGGATAAGCATCATCTGCCTACCCGCACCTCTAAATATCTGCACTGCAAAACTATCCAGCTCTCGATGGGTTTCTTGGTGCGCTAACCTTTGGGCCTTTTGGGGCTGCTGTGGCTTTCTTTTCTACGTGTTTGGGTTTTTCAATAGCCTTAGTAATCGGCTTTTCACCATCTTCTCCTTCTGCTGCCTTCGGTTCCTCGGTAAATAAAGGCATATCCTTTAATATTTGGTACCAGCTAATTACTTTCTTCATGTCAGAGGCATAAACTTTCTCCTCGTCATGGTTTGGCGCTACTTCGTTAAAAAACGCTCTTAAAACGTTACCGTCTGCTTTTGCATCCGAAATGTTCTTGGCAGTTTTCATAC
>JBDSIC010000377.1:0-6036 GCA_039918195.1 Mucilaginibacter sp. | reverse complement strand
CGGCAGGGCGTTACCCTGCATACTTCCGCCGGTATAAAAATAAAAGCTAAAAAACTGGTGGTAGCCTGCGGGTACGAGAGTTTAAAATACGTGCCCAAACATATTGCAGACATCCATTCTACCTATGCCATGGTATCTGAGCCGATGAGCAAAGAATACTTTTGGCATAAAAACAGCCTGGTGTGGGAAACGGCAACACCCTATATGTACTTTAGGGTGGTGAGTGATAACCGTATTTTAATAGGCGGCCGCGACGACCCCTTCCACCCGCCGCATATAAAATCGTCAACTATAAAACAAAAAATCAAAATGCTGCAAAAGGCATTTTTAAAGAAAATGCCGCATATACCTATGAAACCAGATTTTTGCTGGGCAGGGGCCTTCGCGGTCACTAAAGACGGCTTGCCTTACATCGGCAGTATTCCCGAAAGGCCAAATACGTACTTTGCGCTGGGTTTTGGCGGTAATGGCATCACGTTCAGTGTAATAGCAGCTCAAATTATACATGACCTGGTATTGGATAAGAAGAATGATAACACCGGTATCTTTGAATTTAACAGGTAGAGGAGGGGTCAGCTATACAATCACTGTCGCGAAAGCATCCGCTATTAAAAACCAAACTATTTCCACAACTTTGCAGTTAAACAAAAGGCAAGCAACTAATCTCTGATCACCGTTTACTAATCACTAACAACAATGTCTTCACACCACGTCATCCGCGAAAAACAGGAACCCGCCTTACTGGTACTTGGGCTCGACACCTTTTCGGACGAATTGCTGGGGCAACTGCTGGAGTGGAGCCCTACGGTGATAGTGACGCATGATACCGCCGAAAAAGTACACGCCTTTGGCATAAAGATAGACTGGATAATTACCAATGGTATTACCGATGTGCTGCAATCAGACATAAAAATAATGCCTGCGGGAGAAGATACCCCTGCCGAGGCAGCCCTTAAATACCTGGTTACACACAATTACCCGGCAGTAAATATTATTACTGATAACTTGCAGCTTAAAGATTTTATGCTTTTTGCAGATAAGATAGGCCTGGTCATTTATCACCGCGACCAAAAGATATACCCTGTTAATACAGGCTTTAGTAAATGGAAACCCGCCGGTGAGGTAATTGAGCTGCTTGCGCATCCTGATAAATTACACACCGGCGGGTTACAACCCATTAAAAATAACCGTTTCCAAACTACACACGATGGCTTTTTCAGCCTTCAATTTGATCAGCCCTTTTTATTTATAGCTGAAGATATTTGATATTACAGGCCGTAATACTCTATCGGGTCTACTTCTTCCGCTTCGGCTACAGCAACTTCCTGCTCATTGGCATTATGTTTTGCAGCATTGTTTTTTACGTCCTGGTTTTTGTTATTGTCGTTATTTGAACGATCGTTAGGATCGTTGAACGATTTGTTGTTAGTTCCCATAATTTAGTTTTTAAATATTCTGGTACATAAATTAAGGTGTTAAACTCCCGTTTGAATCCGGTAAAATTCAAATAGAAACACCCGTTAATAATTATTACTTTTTAAAAAATATTTGTGCGTAGCTTGGTAACGCGGTTTATAATCGCGGTAAAAATAATTAAAATTTGATTAAACCGTTTATAAAATAATTAGTCTATTACCATACAGCATTGCAAATGCTGCATTCTTTAATAATTATTTACATGAAAAGATCATATAAAAACTTGCTTTACATTGCCATGAGCGGGCTTTTGTGCTCGTTTACAGTGCTTACAGCTGATGCACAGCGCGGTGGCGGCGGTTCACGCGGCGGCGGCGGTGGTGGTGGTGGTGGCGGTAGCGTATCACGCGGTGGTGGTGGTGGCGGAGGCTCAAGGCCATCCTTTGGCGGCGGAAGCAGCGTAGGCGTATCGCGCCCTTCATACGGCGGCGGTAGTAATGGCGTATCACGCCCATCGTATAATGGCGGCGGCAGTTCAAGGCCATCAGTTGGCAGCGGCAGCGGCGTAGGTGTTTCAAGGCCGTCATATAACGGGGGCTCATCGCGTAATAATACGCAGGGTGTTTACTCACGCCAAAATCCTTCATCTCCATCGGGCCGGTACAATAACCAGGGTAACAGGGGTGTAAGCCGTTATAATGGGTATTCAAACTCAAACAGCCGTTATAATAATGGCGGTAACAGGGTTTACCGCAGCCAAAACAATTATTACGGCAACTATAACAGGCGCGGCTATGGCGGCGGCAACTATTATGGCGGCAGGTATTACCGCAACGGTTATTATAACCGCGGGTTTTACAATTACTACGGTGGTTACTATAATTCTTACTACCTGCCACAAATAGGTTTTAGCATAGGGTATTTACCATTTGGCTACTATCCTTTTTATTGGAACAATGCGCAGTATTATTATAGCGACGGCCTGTATTATCAACAACAGGACAGTGAGTATACGGTTGTAGAACCACCTGTTGGTGCCGAAATAAAAGAATTACCAGCGAAAGTGCAGTCTATAGTGATCAACGGCGTACAATATTACGAGTTGAATGGGGTGTATTATCAGCCTGTAACTAAGGACGATGGCACAGTAACCTATTCTATAGCCGGTAAAGATGGTGAGTTGAATACCGATGAGGCCGAAGAAGGCCAGCTGCCCCTGGTTGGCGATATAGAGATACAATTGCCGCCCGATAGCCGTAAGGTAAAACTTAATGGCGAGGCGCTATATATTTCGCCGGATGGTGTATATTATAAAGAAGACCGTGATGCCAACGATAACAAAGTATACCGCGTAGTGGGTGTCCCTTCTGAAGATACCGCCCCGGCACGTGACGGTGATAAGTAATACAATATATTAAGTATATAGAAAGGGCGAACACTTGAGTGTTCGCCCTTTTTTTGTTTCTGTTAATAAGCCCGTTTAACAGGTAAATTAAAATCCTTCATGTCTACAGGCTAAATATTTCTGTAAAAGGCCTCAAAATGTACTTTTTTGCCCTCATATACCATATAACTTTCCTGTTTTTTTATAATAACTAACTAAAATGGCTTGATTAACCAAATAAGAATTATTAGGCGGCAGCATTTTCCTGGTAATTTTAACCTGTACTTATATCAATATGTTATTTTTATTAATTTATTTGTATTTGAAGTATAAATCACTGTTTAATGATAATTATTTTAAAATATTTTCAAAAAAAACTGGATTATATTGAAAATTTTATCATATTGCATAAAATTTAGGAGATGATTAACAGAAATAATGGCTCTATATTTAGATTTTTCCTCATATTCTCAATGAATTTTGCCTGGATAGCAAATGTTTTTGGGTTTATAGGGTCAAAAAAGGAGCAGTTTTCTTTTAAACGTATCACAAAATCACTTAATAGCACCGATATTGTAAAAAAAAACGGCTATACCCAGGTTTTTCAATTTAAAAAATTGGATGCAAGAGATTTCGTTGCAACTGTATCATACCCTTCCCAAAAAGTACTTATCCCTGTACAGTATTTAAATATTGATCTTAACAATGACAGTTACCTGTTAAGCGGTATAAAAAAGCAAATGCTTTTTCCGCACCATGGTTTTTGGTGAATATAAAGGGTGCTTCCCTTATCATAAAAACACAATTAATCCTTAATTAAGCAAATTACCCTAACTAAAAACTATAAAAAAAATGAAAAAAATCGTACCATTTGGTCTCTTGATCATCGTTGTTATCCTGGCATTATTATACCCGGGAAACTCAGCAGCCCCGGCACCTGAAACATCGCCATTAAACGGCGCAGACACAGCCTGGCTACTTATCTCAACCGCGCTTGTATTATTAATGACCCCCGGCCTTGCCTTCTTTTACGGAGGTATGGTTCGTAAGAAAAACGTCATCTCAACCATGCTGCAAAGCTTTGTATGTATGGGCCTTATTACCATTATATGGGTAGTATTCGGTTTCGGCCTTGCATTTGGCGAAGACGTTAACGGATGGGGCATTATTGGTAACCCTGCGTCTTTCTTTATGATGCAAAACACTTTAGGTGTAGCATGGGGAACCATCCCGATCATACTGTTTGCTATGTTCCAGTTAAAATTCGCGGTTATTACACCAGCGTTAATTACCGGTGCATTTGCAGAACGTATCCGTTTCAACTCTTACTTAATATTCATTACCCTTTTCATCATATTTATCTACACGCCGCTTGCTCACGCAACCTGGCATTCAGAAGGTATCTTCTTTAAATGGGGTGTGCTTGACTTTGCAGGTGGTACCGTGGTACACATGTCTGCTGGCTGGGCTGCTCTTGCATCTGCATTATACCTTAAAAAACGTAACACAGTTGAAGACGCACACACTCCTGCACGTATCAGCTACGTAATATTAGGTACCGGTTTACTGTGGTTCGGTTGGTTCGGTTTCAACGCGGGTTCTGCGTTAGGCTCAGGCGAATTAGCTTCTACTGCCCTTGCTACTACTACTACTGCTTCGGCTGCTGCAGCCATGTCATGGATATTCTTTGATATATTGAGAGGTAAAAAACCATCAGCTGTTGGCGCTTGTATAGGTGCGGTTGTAGGCCTTGTAGCCATCACCCCTGCTGCCGGTTTCGTAACTGTGTCAAGCTCACTGGTAATAGGTATAGTTGCTGCTGTAGTTAGTAACCTGGTTGTTATCTGGAGAACTAAAACAAATATTGATGACACGCTTGACGTATTCCCTTGCCACGGTGTTGGTGGTATGGTAGGTATGTTAATGACTGGTATTTTCGCCACTAAAAGCGTTAACGGTTTAGGTGCAGAAGGTTTAATATACGGCGAATCTGCTTTATTTATTAAACACGTTGTAGCGCTTGTTGCTGTTTCTGCCTTCGCATTCTTCGGTGCCTTTATCCTGTTAAAGATCACCGATCTTATCAGCCCGTTACGTGTAACTGCTGAAGAAGAATTAGTTGGTTTGGACGTTAGCCAGCACGACGAAGAATTATAAGAACTGATAAATATTAACTGACCTTTATATTTATTTAAGCTATGCCCATTGGGCATAGCTTTTTTGTTTTATAGTATATTTGCTTAGATATACAGGCTGATGATGAAAAGGTGTTTTTTAGCGATATGTGTAGTTAGCCTGTTTAATATACAGTTGCGTGCCCAAAATTTGCGCATAGCGGCGGCAGCTAACCTGCAAAGTGTAATAACTGCCCTGCAGGCTGATTTTAAAAGCCGTACGGGCGTAACTGCCGAGATCATCACGGGCTCATCGGGTAAGCTGGTGGCGCAAATTAGCAATGGCGCCCCGTATGATGTGTTCCTTTCTGCCGATATGCATTTCCCGGGGATATTGTACGATAACGGTTTGAGCACGGATAAGCCCGCGGTATATGCCATAGGCAGCCTCATCATCTGTAGTGCAAAAAAAGCCATCCCGATAAACTGGCCGGATATGCTTTTAGAGCCCGGACTTACAAAAATTGCCATTGCCAATTCCATTATTGCACCCTACGGCAAAGCCGCCGAACAGGCGCTTGATGCGGCACGTATATTAGAAAATGTTAAAAACAAACTGGTTTACGGCGAAAGCATTTCGCAGGTAAACACCTATATCACCACCGGGGTTGTTGATGCCGGCTTTACAGCTCAATCACTGCTGTATGATGACGGGCTTAAAACTAAACTCTACTGGCAGCCTGTTAACCCCAAAACTTACCAGCCCATAAAACAGGGTGTGGTCATCCTGAAACGGGCTGAACATAACGCTGCAGCTAAAAAATTCTATCAATACCTGTTTAGCCCTGGGGCAAAGCGTATATTTAAAAAATACGGCTATAAAAACGTATAATTAGCCCATGGATCTTTCGCCAATATGGCTTACCTTAAAACTGGCGGCAATAACTACCTTATTGTTATTGGTTATTGGGTTGCCGCTGGCGTGGTGGCTATCCCGGGGGCGTACTGCTGTTAAGCTGGTTACCGAGGCGCTTATTACCATGCCGCTGGTGTTACCGCCATCGGTACTGGGGTTTTATTTACTGCTGGCTTTTAGTCCGCAAAACGGGGTAGGCAAGTGGC
>JBDSIC010000376.1:0-5491 GCA_039918195.1 Mucilaginibacter sp. | reverse complement strand
CACCTTCATATCTTTCAATCCCTCTTCGCCCGGCACCCTTGTAGGCTTTTTTAACATCACACATTCAGCAAAATCGTCCATTTGGTAAGCCTGCTGAAATATCTGGGGGAAATCCATTGGCCCTGCTGGTGTATAACCCTGTATGCCGCCATAGCCAAAAGCCGGCTCAAGGCCATATTCGCCTTTTTCGGCCTTTACTTTTAAATAGCCCCAGTTTGCATTATAGCTTGACTTGCCCGTGGTTTTTATCCCACCGGGAAACTCCAGTTCCCATAGTACGGTTTCATCCACTTCTTTAAATAGCACAGGGTCAGTTTTTTGTTCGGTGGCTGTTACATATAAAGGTTCCTGCCCAACGCCATAGCGCGAACCCTGTATAGAGTAAACGCCCATATCCATTAAACCACCACCGCCGGCGAGTGCCTTTTTCAAACGCCAGGCATTCGGGTCGCCTTTATAAACAAAGCCGTTGCCGGTATCAAGCCCGGTAATTTTACCATAAACCTGTTGCCGGCCCAAGCGCATAATTTCCTGTGTATGCGGTTCAAAATGCAGGCGGTAACCTATGGATAGCATCCTGTTCGCGCTTTTGCAGGCGGCTATCATATCCACGCATTCCGCAGCGTTTAATGCCATCGGCTTTTCGCATATTACATGCTTGCCAGCCTTTGCCGCGCGTATGGTAAAATCTTTATGCATGGCTATTGGAAGCACCACGTATACAATATCAATTGCCGGGTTGTCCTTTATCGAATCAAAATTGTCGTAGTTATAAATATTGCTTTTAGGTATGCTGTACTTTTTCGACCATTCATCCGCTTTGGCCGGTGTGCCGGTAACTATCCCTGCCAGGTAACAGTTTTTGGTTTCCAGCAAGGCCGGCGCCAATAAACCCCGGCTATAGCCACCCAGGCCAACCAAAGCGATGCCCAATTTTTTATCAAGCGGCAACGGCACACAGGCCGAGAGGCTTTGGAACGCGGGCATTAACGCAAGCGTACCCGCCCCATACGATAATGTTTTTAAGAATTTCCTCCTGTCAGATGGGTCAGTGGTTTTCATAACTGTATGTTTATGGTTTACAAGAACTAAAGCTATTGATTAACAGGTTTAAAAAGAAAATGTTGGAGGAAACCTCACCTAATCCGATAGCTATCGGATCTTCTCCAAAGGAGAGGACTTGAAAACCTGCATAGCAAAAGGCCTCTCCTTTGGAGAGGGTTGGGTGAGGCCCATTACACCGCCGGCTCCTGCTGGCTTAAACAATGAAAACTGCCCAGTCCCCAGATAATATCAGTAGAATCAATACCTACCACTTTCCTGTCCGGGAAGCATTGCGTTAGTATCTCCAGCGCCTTATCATCTTTAGCACAACGAAAGGTGGGTACAATCACCGCCGCATTGCCTATATAAAAGTTAGCGTACGATGCCGGCAGTCGCTGGTCCTCATAAATAACCGGATCAGGCATGGGCAGCTCTACAATATTTAACTGCTTCCCATTAAGCAGGCGCATGGTTTTAAGTGTTTGCAGATTTTCCTGGAGTATGTGGTGGTTCTCGTCGTTCTTATCTTCTTCTACCACGGTTATCACGGTATCTTCATTCACAAAACGGGTTAGGTCGTCAATATGGCCGTCGGTATCGTCGCCGATAATGCCATCACCAAGCCATAACACCTGCTCAACACCATAGTAATTTTGCAGGTAGCCTTCAATTTGCTGCTGGTTTAAATGCGGATTACGGTTTTTATTTAGCAAACAGGCGGTTGTGGTTAAAACAGTACCCTTACCATTAAACTCAACCGAGCCTCCTTCCATCACAATACCGGGATGGTAAACCGGCAGGCCGTAATATTCGGCTATTCGGGTAGGTATCACATCGTCCAGGTCGTACGGAGGATATTTATCGCCCCAGGCATTGTAGCCCCAGTCCACAATAATTTTTTTCTTTGTTTCGGGATTTATCAAAAACGCGGGCCCGTGGTCGCGGCACCAGGCATCGTTGGTGGGGAATTCGAAGAACTCTACCTTACTCAAATCGGTATCAATAAGGCTAAGCTGCTGCTGCGCAAACGACTCCATTTCCTTATTTTTTACATTAATACGCACCACTTCGCCGGCAGTAAGCTCCTTAATAAACTCGCAGTACCTGCGGAAAATCATCTGAATTTTTCCCGGCCATGATTCTTCCTTGTGCGGCCAACTAAGCCAGGTGGCTCTATGCGGAGCCCACTCGGCGGGGAAATGAAAACCTTGTTTTGCGGGATAGTTGTCCATAGTCGATGGTCTATAGTCCATAATAGAAATATTATAGAGTGTTTCTTAGTGACGTGATCATTTTTGACAATGCCTGATATTCATTGTATAGTATTTGAAAATCTTCATCGCTTATAATCTTTCTTCTTTTCGAAATAAATAAACAGGATACTACTTCTATAGCTGATCGCAAGGAATAATTAAGGAATGCCTTAAAAACAGCATTACTTTGTCCGGTACAACCTTCAGCAATATTCAATACAACAGAATCAGCAGCCCTTTTTATTTGTGATGTTAAAATAAATAATTCGTCTTTAGGAAAGGATTTCTTTGTCAATAGATTTATTTCATCAGTTAAATCCAATGCCTTCTGCCAAACTTGTAAATTCTCGAATTTAAACGACATACACTTTAAAATTATGGTCTATCGACTATGGTCCATGGACTTCTTAGTCCTCGTCAATAAGCCGTTTCGTAATCGGCTGATAAGTTTCAATTCTTCTGTCCCGCAAAAACGGCCAGTGACTTCTATAGTAATCGGTTTTATCTAAATCCAGTTCGTGCACTGTCACTTCTTCCTCATCCGGTGATGCCTGGTACAATACCTTACCAAATGGGTTTGACACAAATGATCCGCCCCAGAATTTCAGTCCTGCTTCTTCGCCTACCCTGTTCACACTTACTACGTGCACGCCGTTGGCTACCGAGTGTGAGCGCTGGATGGTTTGCCAGGCATTATACTGCTCGGTATTGGTATCAGCATCTTGTGATGAAGCCCAGCCTATGGCCGTGGGGTAAAACAATATTTCGGCACCCATTAGCGCGGTGATGCGGGCAGCTTCGGGATACCATTGGTCCCAGCAAATGAGTACGCCTATTTTGGCAAATTTGGTGTTGAATACTTTATAACCTAAATCGCCCGGTGTAAAATAAAATTTCTCATAAAAACCAGGATCATCCGGTATATGCATTTTGCGGTACTTGCCAAGATAGCTGCCATCAACATCTAAAACGGCAGTGGTATTGTGGTAAACCCCCTGTGCGCGTTTTTCAAACAGCGAAGCGATGATAACCACACCCAGTTCCGCAGCAACAACCTGCAAAGCATCGGTAGACGGGCCGGGGATGGCTTCGGCCAGCTGGAAATTATCATAGTCTTCCACATCGCAAAAATACAGTGAAGTAAAAAGCTCCTGCAAACAAACTATATGCGCACCCTTTGCGGCTGCTTCACGTACCTTAGCTATGGCTTTATCCAGGTTCTGCTGCTTATCTGCAACACAGCTCATTTGTACAATACCAACCTTTACTTTGCTCATTCCGTTAAAATTTAGGGCAAAAATACTTATTTAAAATTAACCGTTATGTCAAAAACTATCATCACTGTAACACCGTTACTAACAAAACTTAACATTTTAAAATATATCGAATTTATTAGCTTTGCATCCAATGGCTAATTTTGAGGAAACCCCTAACCCTAAAAAAACAAGCAAGCAAAAAGTTTGGGATGCGGTAAAGCTTATATTAAAAATAGTGGTAACCAGCGCATTGCTTTACTATGTTTTTAGTAAAGTGCCCATCAGCAAGGTTAAAGACAGGCTGGTGCACGCCAATTACTGGTGGATGCTTGCCGGTTTAGTTTGCTTTTTTGTATCAACCATGGTATCCTCTTGGCGGTTGCTCAGTTTTTTCAAATCTATAGATCTGAACTTGTCACGCAGGTTTAACTTCCGTTTATACCTGCTTGGCTTATTCTATAATTTTTTGTTGCCGGGCGGCATCGGCGGCGATGGCTATAAGATATGGTTACTTAACAAACGCTATAAGCTACCGGCAAAAAAAGTATTCTGGGCAATATTGTTCGACAGGCTGAGCGGCTTGTGGGCGATTGGCTTTATTATATGCGCGCTTATTATTTTTATCCCGCAAATCGACGTGCATTTGGCACTTCCGGGTGCCATATTTATAGTAGGTTCAATTATCTATTATTTTGTGGCCTATAAATTTTTCAGGGATTACACCCGGCATTTTTTTGTAGCGCATGCAAAGGCTATATTGGTGCAGGGTATGCAGGTACTGACTATCATTTTCGTGCTGTTCGGGCAAAATTTTGACGGCAAGTTTGCGCCTTACCTTTTGTCGTTCCTGGTATCGGCATTGGCTGCGGTAGTGCCTATAACCATTGGTGGTGCCGGCGCGCGCGAAACTATATTCACCCAGCTTTCGGCCATATTTAATATGGACGTTGGGCTGGCCGTATTCTTAAGTGTTTCCTTTTACCTTATATCCTTAGTGGTAGCGCTTACGGGTATTTACTACGTAATACGCACCAGCCGTTTGACAGCCGGCTTACCGGGAATTGAAGAGACTGAACCCGAAACGGATACCACGCCAAAAGCAAATTAACAGAGCATGAACATCATCATTACAGGCGCCAGCAGCGGGGTAGGTTTTGAAGCCGTTATTGAGCTTTGCCTTTCCGGTCAGCATAAGGTTATTGCACTGGCGCGCTCGCAGGCCAAGCTGGAACGCCTGCTCGAAATAGCCAAAGGCATCAATCCCGATTGTACGCTGTACGCCCTTGCCTTCGACCTGGTGCATGATGACTACCATGACCTGCAGCAATTCATTGCCGCTAATTTTGACAACCGGGTTGATATCCTCATCAACAATGCCGGTGTACTCATCAACAAGCCTTTCCTTGAACTGGAGGAGCTTGATTTTGTAGAAATGCTGCAAAGCAACTACATCGGCCATGTGCGCATAATAAAAAGCACAATCGGCTTAATGCCTGCCGGCGCGCACATTGTCAACATCGGCAGCATGGGCGGTTTCCAGGGCAGTGTTAAGTTTCCCGGACTATCAGCCTATTCGGCCAGTAAAGCCGCCCTGCACACGCTAACCGAATGCCTGGCATTTGAGCTGGCCGAACAGCAAATAAAGGTGAACTGCCTCGCCCTCGGCTCGGCACAAACCGAAATGCTGGAGAAAGCCTTCCCCGGCTACGAGTCGCCCGTAATGGCCTTTGAAATGGGCAAGTACATCGCCGACTTCGCGCTTACCGGGCATAAATTCTTCAACGGCAAAATACTGCCGGTTGCTGTAAGTACGCCTTAACTTTTAGTGCCGAGTTTTAAAAATTCGTTCACTACAATTTCGGTCACGTAGCGTTTTACGCCGTCCTTATCACTGTAATTGCGGGTAGATAACTTACCCTCGATAGATACCTCATCTCC
>JBDSIC010000375.1:0-7551 GCA_039918195.1 Mucilaginibacter sp. | reverse complement strand
GATCATTTTGTGTGAGGGCGATGGTTGCCGCCATAAAGGCCGTAAAGCAACCTACCAAGGTAAAGGCATCCAGTTCAACCGGTGTAAACACTGGGTACACCCTACCCAGCAGGAATACCCCTGCCGCCACCATCGTCGCCGCGTGTATCAGGGCCGAAACAGCCGTTGGCCCTTCCATAGCGTCAGGCAGCCAGCTATGCAGCGGAAACTGTGCCGACTTGGCCGCTACTGCCAAAAATATCCCGGCGTAAACAATGTATTGCCAGGTTACCGGTAAAATATGGTGAGGGGCTATCCAATGGCTGTTATGCACAACAGAATTTGCCACCAGTCCGTTATCGCTGAATAGGGCGGCCATATCAAATGTTTGGTAATGTGCAAAAAGGATGATAATGGCTGATAACAGGCCCACATCGCCTATCCTGTTCATAATAAAAGCCTTTTTGCTTGCCTGGGCGGCCTTTTCCCGCGTAAACCAAAAACCAATAAGCAGGTATGAGGAAAAGCCAACCAGTTCCCAAAAAGCATAGAATAGGATCAAACTATCAACCACCACTAATGCCAGCATGCTGAAGCAAAAGAAACTTAAGTAAGTAAAATACCGGTTAAAACGTTCATCGTGCTGCATGTAAGCCGTAGAGTAAATATGTACCGGCAGGGCGATAATACTTACCAGCCCCAGCATTAATACGGACAGGTTATTAAGCCATATACCCGCGAATACTTTAGTGGTGCCGATGGTAAACCAAAGATGTTGTACATGCAATGGCTTATTGTTCCATACCTGTGCGAAAAGGCTTACGGCCAATACGCAGCTTGCTAAAATAGCGATGGTTGATATCCAGCCGGCAGCCTTATGTTTAGCGGGAAGGCAAAAGTTTATGGCAGCAGCAAGCAGCGGCAGCAGCACCGCGGTTAGGGTGCACAGCAATAATGAAGATTCCGTATTGGGTAAAAATTTTTCCAATGGTTATCGCTTTGCTTTCTTTTTATTTTTTGTGGTGATGATAATGGCCCCGTGCAATGCCGAACTGCCGTAAAGCGCCGTGGCAAGGGTATCTTTATACACCTTTATATTCTCAATATCTTTCCGGTCGAGTGCTTTAAACTCGGCGGCGGTGATTGTCCTGTCATCCAGTACTATCATCGGGCCGGCCACCAGGTCGAGCGGGCCAATGCAATACACGCCCTTAAAGCCGCCGGTTGTATCGCGTTTAAATACGGTTGGCTGGGCGTACAATTTGCAAGCCGAAAGCAGTACAATAAATAGCACTAATACTTTCTTCATCATCAATCCCCCAGGTTGTTAATTTTAGCCGGATCAATAGTTTTATACCGACGGTAAACATTTAATATGATAGCCAGCGCTACGGCCGTTGTCGCGGCTGCCAGTACAATAGCAAACAGCGCGAATATTTGCCCGCTATTATTCACCTTATCGTATTTACCAAAGGCAACCAAATTCAGTATTCCCGCATTTAGCATCAGCTCAATGCCTATCAGTATTTGGATGGCATTCCGTTTTGATACGATCATATACAAGCCTATGCAAAACAGGGCTGCGCTCACAAATAAAAAGTCTGTCAATGCTATCATGCCTGCGGCTCCCTTCTCGACAGGTGCGCCGCGCCCACCAAGGCAACCATCAGCAAAATAGATATCGCCTCAAACGGCAGCAGGTAGCGGGTCATTAAGTTAACGCCTATATTATCTATCATAATAGCATCAGGCTTAATTTCGTTGCCGGATGCTACAGCCGTTTTTACCCACTCCAATTGATTTATATTGCCGTTATACAACGCGTTGAACATTGCTATAAAAAATAACACGGCAAGCAGCAAGGCAGGCAGGTTACCCCAATTGATCAGTCTGCTTTTTTGCTGACCGATAATACTTAGCGTCTCTTTACCTGAAAGCATAAAGGCGAACAGGATAAGCACCAAAATACCACCAACATATATCACTATTTGTGTAATGGCCACAAAATCTGCCAGTGCGATAACGTATAACCCCGCCAACGCGAACAACGTCACAAAAAACATAAATACAGACCGCACCAAAATCCTTGTTGATGCTACGTACAATGCCGAACCCAGCGCAATAATGGCCATTACATAAAAAAGTACTTTTACCATGCTCATTGGCCACCCTCCTTTTTCGTCATGGCAGCTAATTTGGCGGCCTGCTTTTCGGCCTGCTGCTGCTCAAGCAAAGCGCGTTTTTCGGCAGCTTCCGCCTCGGGCATATCGGCGAAGGTGTAGGTAAGGTCGCTTAACTCAAATACGGTTTTATCGTAGGTATCGGTCATGATGATACACTCGGTAGGGCACACGATGGTGCACAGCCCGCAGTACATACACTTGGCCATATCAATTTCAAACTTGGCCGCGTAAAGCCTTTTTGTTGTTCCGTCGGATGTTTGGCCGATGGGTTCGGTAGCTTTTATGGCATCAATGGCGATACAATCTACCGGACAGATCTTGGCACAAAGGTCGCATACAATACAGTCATCCATTTCCACATCCAACTGGTAGCGGCCCACTTCGGGCACGGGAAGTTCCTGTGCCGGGTATTGTATGGTGTTGGTGCCTTTTTCTATCTGTTTAAAATAATTATCATCACTTACGGATATAATATCCCGCTTGCTGTTATGCGCAAATAAATGGCGTATGGTAAGGGATAATCCCTTCCATGCAGTTGTAAAGCCATTTATTGCTGTTTTAAACATTCTGTTTTAAATTCTAAATTCTAAATCCTAATTCTGTTAAATCCTAAATGTTAAATTCTAAACTCTAAGTTCTAAATCCTAAACTTCTTTTGTCGTGCTGAGGAACGAAGCATCTATTCGCCGATAGATTCTTCGCTATCGCTCAGAATAACAGTTTCCTTTTTGACACCTTGCGCCCAGCGCCATCCGCCGCACCAACTTACATCAACCATAGCCGCCATACGCCCGATATCATCATGCAAATAAATGCAAGCGGCGTTAGTACTTTCCAGGCCAGTGTCATTAGCTGGTCTACCCGCAAACGCGGAATTGTCCAGCGTATCCACATTTGCACACCTACCAGGGCAAGTGTTTTAAGCGTTATCCAAAATATCCCCCATCCTAATCCTGTTGTCCAGGTTGCCAGTTGTATTGCACCCATATTTGGCAGCGGCGTATTCCAGGCACCTAAAAATAATATCACCCCTATCATTGATACCAGGAACATCATGGCATACTCGGCTAAAAATACAAAGCCAAAGCTAAGCCCCGTATATTCCGTATGAAAACCTGCTACCAACTCCGATTCAGCCTCTGGTATATCAAATGGCGCCCGATTCGCTTCGGCCAGCGATGATATAAAATATATCACGAACGCTATGACCAAATGCGGCGCCCGGATAATGTTCCAGCTGAATATCCCGCCAATATGCGTGGTATCCCAAAAGCCCGCGGCCTTTATTTTTTCGGGCGATAAAATGCCTTGCTGGGCAGCTATATCCTGCAAATTTAATGTCTGCGCTATCATCACCACGGATATAATGGCGAAGCCCGCCGGTATCTCGTAAGATATGATCTGCGCGGCCGAGCGCATGGCACCCAATATGGAATATTTATTGTTTGAGCCCCAGCCGGCCATCAGTATACCCAATGTTTCGATGGATATGATGGCAAACACGTAGTACAGGCCTATATTTATTTTTGAAGGAACAAGCCCGGGCGCCCAGGGCATAGCCGCGAAGCCCATGTAAACTGCCACAAATATGATAACCGGGGCCAGCAAAAATAGCCACTTATCGGCTGCTGCAGGTACTATAATTTCTTTTTGCACCAGCTTTAGCATATCCGCTATGGTTTGCAGGGAGCCAAACTTACCCGTTTCCATAGGGCCGAGCCGGTCCTGGATAAAGGCAGATACTTTCCTTTCAGCATATATACCAAAAAGCGCGAATATGGCAGCAAAACCAAACAAGCCTAACGCGACAGCAAAATATGTGATGTAGAAATCCAATAGTCAATTTCCTTTGTGCAAACTTAACAAATGCTAAGTAATATTCTATGTAATTAGTAGATTACTGGTTACACTTATTGAGTGATGTGTTGAATGAGTGAATGAGTGAGTTAATTTCGGATAACGAACCCCCGACCCTATCTCCAAATGAGATGGAGTTTTTTATTTTTTTAAAGTCCTCTCCTTCGGAGAGGATCCGATAGCTATCGGATTAGGTGAGGCTATCATTACTTCATCGATGCATACTCCGATTGCACGGGTGCCGAGAAGAACATGGAGGCATGATGGTCAAAATCAGGCGTATCATCTGAGGTGGTAAAAAAGTGCCGGCTGCCGTTGCTGGTCAGCGTATCTTTTATTTCGGGATGGCGCTGCAGGTAATCAACCAGGCTTTTGGCGACAATATCGCCCTGCGATACGATGCTGATACCAGCGGGCAGGTACGCCCGTATCTTATCATACAATAAAGGATAATGCGTACAAGCTAACAATATGGTATCAATATCCGGCGATTGCGCCAGTAATTGGTCAAGGTATAAATGCACAAAGTAATCGGCGCCGGGATTGTCATATTCCCCCGTTTCGATAAGCGGCACCCAAAGCGGGCAGGCCTGCTGATGTACTTCAACGTCAGGCGAAAAATGATTGATCTCGATAAGGTACGAACCTGATTGCACCGTTCCTTTCGTCCCAAGTACGCCGATATGTTTGGTTTGGCTGTAATTGGCTATAACTTCGGCTGTGGGGCGGATAACGCCAAGCACCCGTTTAGCCGGGTCGAGGGTATGCATATCCTGCTGCTGTATGGTACGCAGCGCCTTTGCCGAGGCCGTATTACAGGCCAGTATGATTAGCGGACAGCCCTGTTTAAATAACCACTGCACACATTCCCACGTATATTCATGGATGGTTTTAAACGAGCGGTTGCCATAAGGCGACCTGCCATTGTCACCTAAATAGATATAATCGTACCCCGGCAACTGCTCAACAATGGAGCGGAATACCGTAAGGCCGCCATAGCCCGAATCGAAAATACCTATAGGTTTATTATTTAGCACAGGGTAAAAATAAAAAAAGCGCCCCGTATACGGCGCGCTTTGCTATTAATATTATTTTGATATTACTTTAAGCCTAATTTGACTTTTACTGATGCAAGCAGGTCATCAGCTTCCGGTGATACTAAAAGCTCAATTTGTGATGAATCCAATACGTATGCGTAACCTTTTTCTTTTGCTACCTGGGTTATTGCAGTTTTAGCTTTTAACATTAAAGGATTTGACAGTTCGCGGCCTTTAGCTTCTATTTTGCTTTGTGCATCTCTTTGAAAATCCTGCAGGCGTTTTTGAAGATCTTGCAATTCAGCCTCAGTAGCTGTTTTTGTAGCATCGGTCATCGTAGCTTTTTTAGCGTCATATGCCTGTACCTTGGTCTGAAACTCAGTGGCCATAGTAGTATTTTGATCAACAAATTGTTTTTGATATGCGTCAAGGGTTGTTTTAATGGTTTTTGCTTCAGGCATTTGCTCAATAAGTGCATTGAAGTTAATATGACCAGTTTTGCTTTGTGCTTTGGCATAGTTTCCTGCAAATAATACGCATAATGCAACTAAAGCAACTTTCAATAATTTTTTCATTTTTTGTTCTGTGTGTTTAATAATAGTGTTGTTTTATATAAATTTTTACTTTGCAAATGTTCCCGGTTTTAAACCAAGTCGTGTTATAACATCATCGCTTTTGTTATACCGCGGGTTGGCGTATAACATTAATACTTCGCTGTTCTTGTCAAATATCATGTCAAGGTTTTCACTTTCGGCCACTGCCTGTATAGCTTTTGACACTTTATCCTGGATAGGTTTAACCAGCAAGTTACTTTTTTGAGCAAGATCGCCATCCGGGCCAAACTTTTGGCGCTGAAAATCTTTAGCTTCTTTTTCTTTACCAACTATTTCGGCCTCGCGGCGTTTTTTCATTTCAGGCGTCATTAACACCTGGTCGGCCTGGTAGGCTTTATACAGGCGGTCAATCTCCTGGAAACGGGCATCAGTTTCTTTTTGCCATTGATCTGACTGTGCAGATAATTGCTTTTGCACCGATATATAATCGGGTATATGCTTCAGGATATAGTCAGAATCAACAAATGCAAAACGTTGTGCAAATGCGCCTGTAAATGCTGTAAAGGTTAAAACCAATAATAATACTATTCTCTTCTTCATTATTATATATTCATTAATTGAACCCGCCGTTCAAGCTTTGGGATATCGAAAAATGGAACTGGCCCTTGCCTGCATCCGGTGCGCCCGGTATCTTGTCGAAACCGTAACCATAATCCAAACCAAGTAAGCCAAATATAGGTAAAAATATTCTTGCTCCCATACCTACTGAACGCCTCACATTAAACGGATTAAATGCACCAAAATTATCCCAGGTATTACCACCTTCGGCAAAAGCTAATAAAAATATGGTTGCTGACGCGCTGGCTATAACCGGGTGGCGCAATTCGAGGGTGTATTTATTGTAGATAACACTACCCGGTGTATTGTTGGCATTATAGTTTGAACCTACCGGAACAATAGAGAAGTTTTGGTAACCACGTAAACCTATGATCTCGCTACCCTGTAAAAACTGGTAGGTTTGCATACCGTCGCCACCTACTTTAAAGCGCTCGAAAGGTGATTGGCCTACATCAGAGTTATAGTAGCCTAAGAACCCGAAACGTGCCTGCGACATTAATACCAGTTTACCGGTAATACGCTGATACCATTGCGCATCGAATTTCCATTTATGGTATTCTACAAATTTATAACGCTGCTCCGGCGTAGCTATTTTATAGTTTATGCTGTTAAACAAGGAGTACGGCGGCGTAACCTGTATGGTAAATTTAATGTTTGAGCCCGATGTTGGATATATCGGCGCATCAAGCGAGTTACGGCTAATATCCTGCGTTAATTTAATGTTGTATGATGTTCCGTTTGAGAATAAATAACCACCATAGTTATCCAATTCATAGTGGTCAAAATTCAGCGAGTAGTTCAGCTGGAAATAGTTATCGGGCCAGTTTAAACGCTTGCCTAACGTAACACCAATACCGTTTATACGCAGCTTGTTATAATAAGGGCTCGATTTAGGATAATACTGCCCGGTTGAGCTACCCTGTGTATAAGCTGACAAACTGAAGAATATAGGTTTTTTACCCCCAAGCCACGGCTCAGAGAAGGTGAACGAGAAGTTTTGATAAGTACGACCGCTTGATTGTCCCCTTAAACTTAATTTTTGCCCGTCGCCTTTTGGAAGCGGCCTGTAAGCTTTTAAGTTGAACAGGTTACGCAGCGAGAAGTTGTTGAACGATAGGCCCAGTGTACCCACCAACTGTCCGCCGCCAAAACCACCCGAAAGTTCGATCTGGTCTGATGGTTTTTCAACTACGTTGTAAACAATATCTACAGTCCCATCAGCCGGGTTAATGTTGGTAGGTCTCGGTTCGGTCTTTTGCTCGTCAAAGCTACCCAGTTGCGAAAGTTCACGGGTACTTCTTATCAGTAATTCCTTATTAAATT
>JBDSIC010000374.1:0-2602 GCA_039918195.1 Mucilaginibacter sp. | reverse complement strand
CATCATCGCCGGGGATAGGGTTACAGCAATTGGCCAGTTTGTAGTCAATTTTCTGCATATCCTCGCCAATCAGCAGTATATCACTGTCCTTCGTTTTAATGCTGCGCAGCAGGCTTTGTACCTGTTCCTGCTCTATCTTATCCTGCGGTTTGTTCTCAATTACTTTTTCTGATGCCTGGTACTCCTTCAGGTCCTTCATATCAATAGTGCCCTTTGCCACATTGTAAAAAAGGTCCTGCGTAGAGCCCAGCTTAAAGTAGTAGCTCAGCTTATGTATGTTATCTGAATTGTACGTTATCTTCAGAGATTTCAGCTTACGCTCCAATATCTCCTTTCCGTCTTCGGCTATCCTGCGTTTTGCTTCCTTTAAGGCCGATTTTATTTTGGCTTTGGCTTTGGCCGTCACCACAAAATTAAGCCAGTCCTCTTTTGGGGTTTGCTTACCGGATGTTATTACTTCTACCTGGTCGCCGTTTTGCAGTTTGTAGCTTAGGGGTACCAATTTGTGGTTCACCTTGGCGCCAATACAGCTTGCACCCACATCTGTATGTATCTCAAAGGCAAAGTCCAGGGCGGTGGCGTTCAACGGCAGCTGTATCAATGCGCCTTTCGGCGTAAAAATGAATATCTCGTCGCTAAACAGGTTCATCTTAAAGTCATCGATGAAATCCAGCGCGTTCAAGTCCGGATTTTTCAGCATGTCGCGTACTTTTTGTACCCATTGATCAAGCCCGCTATCAGATGATGATTCCTTGTATTTCCAGTGCGCGGCAAAGCCTTTCTCGGCTATCTCGTTCATGCGGGTGGTGCGTATCTGCACCTCTACCCATTGCCCGCGCGGGCCCATCACCGTTGTATGCAGCGACTCATACCCATTCGCTTTTGGCGATGATATCCAGTCGCGCAGGCGGTCAGGGTTGGGACGGTACAGGTCGGTTACTATAGAGTAGGCTTTCCAGCAATCGGCCTTTTCATGTTCGGGCGTGCTGTCCAGTATAATACGGATGGCAAAAAGATCATACACTTCCTCGAAAGGTATACTCTTCTTTTTCATCTTATTCCAGATGGAATTGATGGATTTTGGCCTGCCGAAAATATCAGCCTCCAAACCCTGTCCCGATAAGGTTTTCTTCACCGGGTCTATAAAATCCCGTATAAACTTTTCCCTTTCGGTTTTTTTCTCATTCAGTTTCTTCTTTATCAGCTGGTAGGTTTCCCGCTCCATGTATTTCATGGACAGGTCTTCCAACTCCGACTTGATGGCATACAAACCCAGCCTGTGGGCCAGCGGCGCATACAGGTACACCGTTTCCGACGATAGTTTAAGCTGCTTATCGCGCGGCATAAACTCCATGGTACGCATATTATGCAGCCTGTCGGCCAGCTTTATCAGTATCACCCTTACCTCATCGGCAAGGGTAAGCAGCATTTTGCGAAAATTCTCGGCCTGTAACGAGCTGTTGGTATCAAATACGCCCGATATTTTAGTCAGCCCGTCAATTATTTTAGCTACCTTTTTACCAAATTCCCTTTCAATGTCGTCAAGGGCCACATCGGTGTCTTCAACCACATCATGCAACAGGGCACATACTATGGAGGTAGTGCCTAAACCTATCTCTTCGGCAGCAATTTGGGCTACCGCGATAGGGTGGTATATATAAGGCTCGCCCGATTTGCGGCGCATATCTTTATGGCTTTCAAGGGCCATGTCAAATGCCTTGCGTATCATGCGTTTATCGCCCTTTTGAAGGGTTGATTTACAGGCACGCAGCAAAGCACGGTATCGTTTTAGTATCTCGGTCTTTTCGGCTTCCAGGTCAATCACTAAATCTTTCATCTATTGCCAAATAATTTAAATATTATCATAAACTTGTAACAAAATTTGTATTTTGCAGGTTGCAACAAATAACCTAAATTTTTGCATTAATTTTGTCCTAAGTAAAAATATGAAATTTATTGGTTTAATATTGTCATTGTTTTGTTGTTTACCGGTACTGGTGAACGCACAAACCAGTGGCCCAAAACTGGTTACTCCCGCAACCGGTAAAACCGATACCATTAAAACGTACCTTACCGAACTTGATGGTGAACTGGTGCCCTGGATAGTATTAGGTGAAGTTAAAATTGTTGACACCCGCATATTTGCCAGCGAAGCAGACCGTTTAAAATACCGCCGCTTACGCTATAATGTATATAAAGTAATGCCTTACGCCCGCTTTGCCGGAGAGAGGTACCGCCAACTACAGCGAGACCTTGCCTTAACCGGCGACAAGGGCAAGCAAAAAATATTGGTTAAGGCCTGCGAGAAGGAAATAAAGACCCTTTTTAATAAAGAGATAAAAAACCTCACCATCAGCCAGGGCGAAGTTTTGATAAAACTGATAGACCGCGAAACAGGAAATAGCAGCTATGTGATGTTAAAAGAACTAAAAGGTGGGTTAAATGCGTTTATGATGCAGTCGGTAGCGCGGATTTTTGGACACGACCTAAAAGAAGAGTACGATCCGGAGGTTGAAAGGGACATTGAAGCCATCATTCAATCGTCGGGGTTGGATACCTACTATAATTAGTAATGTTTAGTAACGATATTTACCAGTATAAC